>JAQUXM010000126.1:0-4449 GCA_028692415.1 Syntrophomonadaceae bacterium
ACCTGTATGTCAGGAAAGAAGAATTCCTGGAGCTTATTTAAGACCTGGTTGGTGGTAACCGCACCATCGCCAACCGCAGCCAGCAGGTCATCAACGGTATTGAAACCAAAGCGTTTTACGGTTTGTAACAGCTTATCCTCTTTTAATAGCTCTTTGGGATTAAAATGCCGCTTCTTAAGCTCCTTTTCCAGTATTTCATGACCCTTTATTATGTTTTCCTGGCGCTTTTCCCGGTTAAACCATTGCTTGATTCTACTCCTGGCTGAAGAAGTTTTAACCATATTCAACCAGTCCCGGGTGGGACCAGGTGAGTTTTTGGAAGTAATAATCTCCACTATGTCGCCATTATCCAAAGGGAAATCCAGCGGTACAATACGGCCATTAACCCGTGCACCTGTACATTTATGTCCTACCTCGGTATGCACCCGGTAGGCGAAATCAACCGGGCAGGCTCCTTTGGGCAGCTCTATTACCGCACCTTTAGGAGAAAAGACAAAGACGGTATCATCAAAAAGATCTATCCTTAAGGATTCCATAAACTCACTGGTATCTTTTATATCCTGCTGCCATTCCAATATCTGTCTAAGCCAGGATAATTTTTCGTCAAACTTGCGCTCTTTGGGATTGGTTCCTTCCTTATAACGCCAGTGAGCTGCAATCCCATATTCAGCGGTCCGGTGCATTTCTACAGTTCGAATCTGTACTTCGAAGGGTTCCCCGCCTTTGCCGATCAGGGTCGTGTGCAATGATTGGTACATATTGGCTTTGGGGGTTGCTATGTAATCCTTGAAGCGACCGGGCAGCGGTTTCCACATGGTATGGATAATCCCCAATACTCCATAACACTCACGAACATCGTCAACCAACACCCTGATCGCTATTTTATCATAGATTTCATCAATATCCTTCCTCTGTTTAAGCATCTTTTTATAAATACTGAAGATGTTTTTAGGTCTTCCCTCAATATCCGCAACAATATCTATTTGGCGAAGTCCGGCAATAATCTGCTCAACCAGATCATTAACATAATTCTCTCTCTCGCGGCGTTTTTGTTTCAGCCGTTTGGCAACTTCATGGTAGGTCTCGGGTTCCAGGTAATAGAATGATAGATCTTCCAACTCCCATTTAAACTTAAAAATGCCCAATCGGTGGGCCAGTGGAGCAAATATTTCCATGGTCTCCTGGGCAATCTCTTTTTGTTTTCGTTCATTCTGGAAATTCAAGGTTCGCATATTGTGCAGGCGGTCCGCTAATTTAATAATGATAACCCGTATATCCTTGGCCATCGCAATAAACATCTTGCGCAGGTTCTCGGCCTGAGCATCTTCCCGGGACTTAAAATCAATGCGGCTCAGTTTGGTTACCCCATCTACCAACAATGCTATCTCTTCCCCGAATTCCCGTAATATATCGAGATAACTGACCCGGGTATCTTCAATTACATCATGTAGTAAAGCTGCACATATGGCCGCACTGTCCATTTCAATATCAGTTAGTATTAAAGCCACTTCATACGGGTGGATAATGTAGGGCTCGCCGGAAATGCGTTTTTGCCCGAAATGCGCGTTTTCCGCGAATTCGTATGCTTTACTAATAGAGCTAAAATTCCCATCCGGATCATATTTGCTTACTCTGCTTATAATAGTTTGTGCTCCCATTTATATCACCGTACCAGGTATTTATTTATTTCCACCTCCAGGCGGGAAAATGCTGTTTTTTCAGCCAGCCCTTCCACATAGTAGGAAGAATCCGAAATATCTACACGTTTCTTATCCATGCTATGGAACATTAATGCAATAATACTACCTTTTTTTTCGTAGCTGCACAAGCCCAGATCCTCCATTATATGCAGGATTGGCAATAAATCGCTAGGCTCGAACTCGTGGTTTGCCCATTCGCCCAGCCTGATCAGCAAGTCCGTAAGCTTAATGGTGAGCTGCTTCTTGCCCAAATTCTTAAAAAAATTAAGTATTATTTTGACCCTTTCCAGATTGGGATAAATTCTAGTCAGATAATCTTTGTATGGTTTAATATCATTTGAATCAAAGAGGACATTGGCAGTATGTTCGGTGCCAGCTGCCAATTGCTCCATAACATAACTGGCTTCCCAAATACTGAATGGAACATCCGCAAATAGCAGCTCGTCAATGGCTGGTGATTCACCTGCTATTTCTCTCCAGTTGCTATCCGTCAATAATACTGCAGTTTCTGTCTCTTGGAAACGCCGGCGCAGTGTTTGTCTGCTCCGGCTATCCTTAATGCCGGTTGCAGCTATTAGACCTGGCAATTGCTGAGCCAGTTGCTGTATGGTACGGCGGCGATTGGCATAAATTATAGTGGTCTTCAATGCATTATAATTCCAGGCCACTTGTTTCCAGGCTATGGGCTTTTCTATATTATAAAGCCTTTCTATGCTTCTATTACCTGCATAAGTGTACAAACTGTCATTTCCCGGCCAAAACTCAACAATATATTGCAAATTAGCCGGCAAATCATTATCCCTGAGGTAATATTGCAAAGAAGCCTGGCTAAGCATAAATATTTTATTTACTCCTTGCCTCAATTCATGGCTGGCTATTTGCTTTTCCACTTTGTCCATAAAACCATGCAGGGCTCGCAGGCTGGCCGGCCGAAAATATTCGGCCAGGCTGACCCGCAGCAACTTCAGACTGCGATAAGTTGGGAAAACCAACATAACCGGCTGCTTGTTTTGCAATTCCGCAACGGCTCGGCCAAGGGAACCCGCTAACGCGTTCGTAAAGCCGGTTTCAGTATGCCGGTCAGGATTAAAACTACATTTCATGTCTTTAATCTTGAATTGGATGCTTTTGCGGCCGCGAAAATCGTTTTCTCCCAATTCAAATAGCAGGTCGTGATAACAACTAGTAAATGGCATACTTATAAATTGGGGCTTATTAAATGCAATACCTTCAAAGGAGCCTGGCTCAGTAAGCAATTTAAAATGCTCTTGTTGCTTGCCTACCAGCAAGGCCTGGTTAATTCCTAAACTTCGTAAAGCAAAATGCGGGATTGGGTTTCCTTCCCCAAAAGGTGCCAGTATATCTATTTCTTTTAATAAATCCTGGTTTATCTCCTCTATTTCAATTTCTGCATCGATGAAATAAACCGGGCTTAACTCTTCATTAGCAATGTTTACGTTAATCCAATCTAAAAGCTCATTCCTAAAGGCTGAAAATTGCTCCCGGCTAATACTTAAGCCAGCCGCCATTTTATGCCCGCCAAATTGCAATAACCTAGACCCGCAATTATTTATAGCCGCATAGATATCTATACCTGGTATACTGCGGGCTGAACCGCGGCCTGTATCCCCTTCCCAGCAGATCAATATAACCGGCCGCTGATATTTTGTAGACAAACGGGAAGCCACAATGCCAATAACCCCATGATGCCAATTATCATCAGCCAGGATCAGTGCTGCCTCGCTCGCCAAATCAACATGGTTTTCTATGTAACCCACGGTTTCCTGGAAAATCCCTTCTTCAATCAAGCGGCGCTCATTATTCCAACGGTCCAAAGTGGCGGCCAGATCACTGGCTATGACCGGGTCATCAGTCAGCAGCAATTCGATACTTGTCCGGGCACTATCCAGTCTTCCTGCTGAATTCAAACGGGGACCCAATACAAAGCCCAAATGCCAAGGTAATATGCTCTTCCCGGCTAATCCGGCTTCTTTAAACAGGGCCTGCAAGCCAGGCCTTTTAGTATTCTGAAGTCTCTCCAAGCCATATCTAAGTAATATGCGATTTTCACCCAGCAACGGAACAATATCGGCAACTGTAGCCAAGGCCACAATATCCAGCCATTCATAAAGCTGTTCTTCAGTTATCTTATTTTTGCCCAAAGCAGCCGCCAGCTTAAAAGCTACCCCTACCCCGGCCAGGTCAAGGATATCTTGATTTTGATCCAGTTTGGGATTGATTATGGCGGCCGCTGCAGGCAGCTTATCGCCAGGAGTATGATGGTCGGTTATAATTACGTCCATTCCCAGCTGGGAAGCTATCTCCACTTCCGCTACCGAAGTAATTCCGCAATCAACGCTTATAAGCAGGGAATAGCCTTCTGTAAATAGACTTTCGATGGCTTGTGTGTTTAATCCATAACCTTCACTGAAACGGTTGGGCACATAGTACGCTGTTTTAGCCCCCAGAAGCTGCAGGCATTCTAGCAAAAGTACTATACTGCAAATCCCGTCAACATCATAGTCTCCATAGACCACTATCTTCTCATTATGGTCTATCCCTTTCTCAATTCTATCAACTGCAGTCCTTATTCCCTTCATATTAAAGGGATCACTTAAATCCTTTAGATCGGCATAAAGAAATGTTTGCGCTTCTAGAACGGTTTTAACGCCCCTTTGCACCAGGAGCTGGGCAACTATCCTGGGCACCGCCAGTTCTTCCTCTATTTTTTTGGCCACATTTCTATCAA
>JAQUXM010000126.1:4549-7622 GCA_028692415.1 Syntrophomonadaceae bacterium
GCTATCCTTGCCATTTTTATCCTGCCTAGTATTGAATCCCGCTTCATATAATTTCTCTATAATTTATAATTAATGAGAGGGGAATTTTAATGGCTCAAATCAGGCACCTGTATCCTGGCGGCAATACCTGTCATGGGTTTTATTCATTTTATGATTACATGGTTTCTCCCCAGGCAGCAAGAAAGATTGTCCTCAAAGGCGGCCCTGGGGTTGGCAAATCAACTTTTATGAAAAAGCTGGGCGAAGACTTTGCTGCGGCGGGATTTGACATCGAATACCATTGGTGTTCCTCCGATAATGAATCACTTGATGGCGTGGTAATCGGTCATCAGCAATTTTGTGTACTCGACGGAACCAGTCCACACATTGTTGACCCGCGCTTTCCCGGAGCAGTTGATGAAATTATCAATCTGGGTGAGTTTTGGAATAGAACGGCCATCGCCAAGCACCGGTCAGAAATTATAAATCTGAGTAATAATATTGCACGTTGTTTCGAACGCGCCTATTGTCGTTTACGGGAAGCTGCCATGGCTTATCAGGAATGGCAGTCTTATTATGAAGAAGCCCGGGATATGGCAGCTGTGAACCGTAATATTCTAGCTCTGGCCCAGGATTTTCTGCCCGCCTCGGCCGCTCCGGGAAACTGCCGCCATTTGTTTGCGGGGGCCATCACTCCTCGGGGACTGGTTACTCGAGTGGAAAGCATAATTGATAGCGATTATGCGCTTTATGGCATTAAGGGGAATCCCGGCAGTGGCAGCAAAACTCTCTTCGACCACACCTTGGGAATTTTGAACTTATCCAGCTATTACGCGGAAATCTACCATAATCCATTTGAGCCAAACGAAATCGATATAATTGTATTGCCCGATAGTAAACTGGTACTCCTTAATATTTCTTCGCCGTTTAATTATATGGAACGCCTGCCGTCTATCAAATTCAAACGCTTGCTGGATTTTGATCAGTTTTCATCCCTGAGCGTCCTGGACTTGAATAATCGATTGCTTGATCATGCACGTAGCCGATTTAATTCAGGGATAGATGGCGCTGTATCCTTTATCAATATTGCCAAACAATATCATGATGAGTTGGAAAGCTATTATGTACCCGCGATGGACTTTGAATCCATTCGTTTAGCGCGGCAGGAGATATTCGAAGAATTAATGCAAATTATGTCGAATAATCTGTCAAAAGGAGTTAATATAAAATAATTATGGAATTTCTCAGCATTAAGCTTGTTGAAAAGCTAAACTAAGTTAAAGTAATATTAAAGAAAGAACCCTGCCACTTAATCAAACATGCTAAAATATGGATATTTTCAGGAGCGATTAACATGCAATTTACCGAAAGACTACAATTTTTGCGCGTCGAAAAAGGAATTGATGAAAAGGAACTTAGTGATGCTACAGGGATAAGCGAATCAGTTATCAGACTTTATGAAAAAGGTAAACTCCATATAGAATTGGAGCATTTGAAAAAATTAGCCGATGTTTTCGAGGTTACACCCAAGCTTCTATTAGGCACCATGTTTCCCGACCTTACTCCTGAAGAAGCATTGTCGAGTTATCGTCTGGTCCAGGAATTGGTAGAAACCCGCGAAAAGGAAAAGCAAAGCCAGGATAATGCTTCTTCATCAGTAATCGAAGACGAACCTGCGGCCAGTGAAGACAATAATACGGAACCAGCAAGCTCTTCCGAAGAAAGACCAGCTTCCTGGGATGGTTATTTAAAATCAGGAAAGGTTGCATTGTTTAAGCGGATAAAAGCTGATAATCCATTTGATGACAATGAGGTTGAAGATCACTGGTCCCTTTACGGTGCCATCAGTTCTCTTTATGGCAATGATCTGATAAATTACTATTATTTGCGGGTGCAAGACGACAGCATGCTTCCGACCGTTCATGATCAGGCAGTAGTACTGGTAAAAAAGAACCTGGCCATAAACAACAATGACCTGGTGGTCATAATGGGCCAGCAAGGAGAAGCTATGCTGAGACGGGTTACATTGTATGATGATAAGATAGTAATAATCTGTGACAACACTGCTTATCCTACTGAGGTCCATAATACAGCTGACTACACGATTTTAGGCAAAGTGCTCTGGAAAACCAACGGCATTTAGAATAGGCAGACCCTAATCCTGCTGTCAGCTTTTATACCCTGTTTTTCATAAGGAATATGAATATAACCATCTGCTTGGGATAGTATGCTCATTAATCCGGACTTGCCGAGCAGAGGGGCGGCAATCAGTTCATCATTTTCTTCCTTCAATTGGACAGGAACAAAATCATCCCGCCCTGCCTGGGATGCCAGGTTTAAACTAATCCGGGCTTCGGTGGTAAGTAACGGTTTGTGGCGCAAAGCCGGGGCACATACAATATAAAACACCATCAATGCGGAAACCGGGTGTCCCGGCAAGCCAATAACCAGCTTGTTCCCAATCTTTACCGCCAGGGTAGGTTTTCCAGGCTTTAAAGCAATGCCATGGAAGATTAAGCTGGATTCTGGAAAAGAAAGCAAAACATCCAGGCTGACATCCATTACTCCTACTGAGCTCCCCCCGGACAGCATCAGCACATCATTTTCCTGCAGACCCCTTTCAACAGCCTGCTTAAGACTGTCAAAATCATCCCTTACCAGGGGATAGTTCCGGGGGATGGCACCGCAAGACTCAATAGCAGCGGCCAGCGAATAGGAATTAACATCCCGAACCTCCCCTGCTTGCGGCTTCTTCTCGATGGGTACTATTTCATCCCCGGTTGATAATAGTCCGATATCAACCGGTTTATATACGCTTAACGAACTAATACCCAGGGAAGCCAATAGCCCAATATCCTGAGGCCGCAGCAGATGTCCAGATCTAAAAACCATTTGTCCCTTTTGTATATCCTCACCCTTCTGCATAATGTTTTCCCACGGTCCTACCGGCTTGTATATCAAAACCGTATCATCACTTAATTTCTCTGTATATTCAACCATCACGGCGGCATTACAAGTTGCAGGCAGCATCCCTCCGGTGGGAATCCAGCCACATTGCCCCGGTAACAACTCCAGGTCAGCAAGCTGACCCATT
>JAQUXM010000127.1 GCA_028692415.1 Syntrophomonadaceae bacterium
TCAATCTTGTTCTGCTCGGTAGCGGTTAGTTTAGTAATAAGTTCAGTATAGTCTACACCACTAGCCAATCCTGTAGTTACACGCAAATCGGATGACATATCAAACCCTCCTCAACAAATGAAAATATATTAGCCTCTCAGTCTTTATCTTTTATCTGAAATTTCTTTATTTCTTCCAGAAGCTCTGGCCGGCCTTTGAGTTTTTCGGCTGCTTTCAGGTTCTCACTCTTGATTTGTTCGAAAACCTCTTTACGGAAAATGCTGACTTCACGCGGGGCATTTATTCCAATGCGCACCTGATCTCCCTGTATATCGATAACACTAAGTTCTATATTCTCCCCGATCATTATGCTCTCGCCTTTTTTACGGCTTAAGACCAGCATAATCTAGCCCTCCTGCGCCGTGGCGGCAATCTCCGCCTGCGCTTGTGGGAAAATATAGTGTCTGGTTTTATAATCGCTATTTACGGCAATAAACTGCAATCCTTTTCGTTTCTGACTGTTAATGGTTATGGGAGCCAGAAGATTGGCAGTGCTCTGGCGGAAATCTTCAGCAATTGTCAGCAGCACATATATCGCCAGATCTTCCCTTTTATCTTCACATTCCAGTTGTTTGACCTGCTCATCGCCAATTTCAAACGTATAATCGGAAAAAAACACAAAGGGATTGGCCATTACCATGCATAAGTCCGCATTAGTGACGGAATGCAGGTAATAAAAAGGTGCTCCCTCTTCCATAGCAATTACCAGAAAGCTTTTTTCATTTTCAAAAGCGGGGATTCCCACCGGGAAATCGATTAAATCCTTCTCTTCGTATTCGAGTTCACCCAGCAAAGTAGATTTTATCTTCATATTCCATCTCCCTTATATAGTAAGGTGTGAGGTGTGAGGAGTAAGGCGTTAGGGATTGAATAACTCCTCATAATATCAAAATTCTTTATCTCGTTAAAACAACTGTTATGATGAAAGCATATGTTTTCCTGCCAAACTAAAATAATTTTTTTGTTAACCGCTAAGTTACGCGAGCTTTTACTGTTTTTCAAGATAACGGTGAAGACAGGGTCTTCTCCTTACCCCTAACACCTCACCGTTTACATAATCGCATCATAATGGCTGCCTACCCATTTAATATCAAAATAAGGCTTTTGCAGCAGGTACATATCCACCTTGGCCCAGGGGGCATCGTTTTCTACCCCGCCCTGTTCGCAGCTTAAACTGACTCCACCAGGCTGTGCTTCAATTTCCAAATTTTCAACCTCAGGTGTTATCTCCGGGGCATGTTCAGGAATAAAGGCAATAGTAAATGGGCATTCTGCTTCCGCCCTAACCCGGGATTTAACTACCCCTGCCACCGTCCCGCCCTCATCAATAGCGGCCAGACTTCTCCCTTCCTGAACCCTCCGGGCTATACCCTCCATACTGACGGACCTGCCCAAAGAAACAGTATAGCTACTGAACTGCTTGATATCTTTCAACCCTATATCAGCCCAAACCTGAGTCATATCCACCCATACTTTAGGATCGCTTGAGCTAACCCTAACTTCGGCCATGCTATAAGACACATTTTCCTTTGGCGGAGTAATGCTTAACTTCACCTGCGGCTTCTGAATATTTAAACCTATCAGTGCCGCTTGCTGGTTAATCTTGATATCCACTCTGACTCACCTCTAAGACCTCATCTAAAGGATTATCCGAGATAGTCCATCAGACTTGGCTGTATTATCATGGCGCCAACCGCCAGCGAGGCTTGATAGACATTTTGCTGCAGCTGCAACTGCATCAAAACCTCTGCCATATCGGCATCCTCCGTCTTGGACAGGAGCTCTGTATAGGTTATCTGGGTAGATTCCAAACGGTTTTGCTGGAGTTCCAAGCGGTTAACCCGGGCACCTACCGTGGAACGGTAGCGCAGAATTTCCTGCATTCTTTCGTCACTATCCTCCAGTTCCAAACTGGTTTCGGATACCTCACCGGCTTCTATCTTCCGGGCCAGATCCTCCATGTAAGAAAACAAACCTTCGCTCCAGGTAAATGTAACAGCTTCTTCCTGAGCTCCAAAAACCCCGGTTTCCAATGAAATATCACCACTATAATCCAAACCGGTCTGCTCATTCAGGGTAAAAAATCTCAATTCCCTTGTTTCGTAGTCAAATGTAGCATCATCAAACTTCATATTCTGGCTGCCTTCCACTACGGTCCCGTCTGCAGATTCATAACTAAAATTAATTTCCGTATTCTGTGAATTGTCAGAGCCTTGCTTGACCAGGGAAATAACGGTCTTATCCCCGACTTTGAGTTGCGGGGTATCGGGGTCGATACCACCCAATGCATCCGCTCCGTTATTCCATATTACCAGATCCTGGGTAAAGGCAGGGTCATTTATATCTTCGGCGGAAATCTTGAATATCTTTGCGCCTTGCGCCGTTTCGCTGTCAATCTCTATATTTTCCAGCTCCACATACTTGTAGGTTCCATCCCCGGTATACAGGTGTCCTTTGATGTTCACCGTAATTTTCGATGATTCATATATATCATCATACGCCCAGGAATTGGAACTGCCATCAAAAGCAAGCTCCATCAGCTGGTTTTCTTCACCTTCACTGTTTACTCTTTGAAACTCATTGCCATACTGGTCGTATAATATGCCCGCTCCAGATTCAGCTACCGTGGTTCCTGAGCTTGCATCCCAGTCATTATTCCAGGTTATGGTGTCTCCTGCCTGGACATCGGTTCCATTGCCGACATTGTTGTCAAAGGTAAAGGTAATCTGCTTCGTATCGACATCATATACAGCACTGGTAATCGCATTGCTGACTGTATCTCCATTTGTTCGCTTGACATTAAAATAGTCCTTTAGCTCGGTGTTGTCCGTTATCGCTTCCAGGTTGCCGGTAATCTGCGACTTCAGGTATAAGGGTTTGCTGAGCGCAAGCGTAGCTCCGGCAGCTGTACTGACGCCATCGAGCTGGGCCTGGGGGCCGATTTTGCCGTTGGCCAGATCAACCTTGGTGGTTTCAATTAACAAGGAACCACTGTAAGGAGCATCATTGTCAAACGTTGTCAGGCCGTTGTCGGCTCCAGCCCCCAGGGTCGCCGCCGTTCCCATAGTTTCATAAAAGAAAGAACCGGCATTGGGTACTGCGCTGAGGTAGTTCTGGCTTTCGCGGGCTGAGGATTGCAATGAAGATATGTCGATATTTACCGTATCCCCCGTTGCAAACTGGGATGCCGGTTCAGCTTCTATGCCGGCCAGGGTTTGACCGCTGTTGTTCCAGATTACCATATCCTCCGTGGCGGTCGCGGGCAGCCCGGCGGCCTGCAGCTGAGCCGCGGTAATTGTCAGGACCGCATCGCCGCTGGCCGCTGCCATATTCATGCTCTGGCCCACTATATTAATCTCTGTATACTCCCCGCTGCCTATTGCCAAACTCCCCCTTATATTCACTGTCAAAGTATCACTTGCATCATCTACCGCAGTAACTTCGATCTTCAGCGAGCCATTGTAAGCCGTATTGGCCGAACCGGCTGCCGCCCCGCCTTCAATCCCTGCGGCGGCTGGGGTACCAGCATTATCATAGAAAAAGAACATCCCCGTGTTGCTCACTGCCTGCAGACTGCCGGCCACTTCACTGGCAGTTCCGCTGCCGGTGTCAAGCTGGTAATTCCCTTCCTGCAGGCTATTGACCACAATTTTGTTCCCGTTGATACCCGATGCGCTTTTAACGCTTAAATCATCGGTCCGCCCAGCAAAGAATTCTTTGGCATCTATATTGATCGGAACGGTCACTCCTACACCTATTTCAGCCTCAATTGCTTCGTTATTTCCCAGCCAGCCGCTTGCGGTATATGGTGATTCTGTAACATTGGTGCCGGCAAAGATATATTTGCTGCCATAGGTAGCGTTGGCCAGCAGTTTTAATTGTTCATTCATTTCCCGTATTTCATCAGCTATGGCCTGAAAATCATCTTCTGCATTGCTGTCCGTTGATGCTTTGACCGCCTTTTCGCGAGCCGAATGGAGTATTTCGTTAATACTGTTTAAGGTTGAATCGGTAGTATCCATAAAGCCCAGAGAATCATCAATATTAGTCAGATACTGCTCTCCTTCAACCAGGTTGGTGCGCAGGCGCAAGGCCTTGACCAGCCCGGCCGGATCATCGGAAGGTTTGTTGATCTTCCTGGAACTGGAAATCTGGCGTTGGAGGTCGTCCAGCCGCGACAAGTTACTGCTCAAGTTCCGATTCAAGCTGTTGACCATCATTTTGTTGGTTACACGCATCATATTTACTCAATCCCCTCGGGTTATATATAAATCTCTTATGATCAGTCATCTTAATCCCGTTGTAAATCTCTAAAGATATAAGCCCTCACGAGTATTTGCCAAAAGGTTCGGCCTTATTCCAAGCTCTTTATTTTAGAGTCCGACCCGTCCCATCCGGTTAATGATTACATCCAGTTCTTCATCCACGCTGGTAATAAACCGCGATGCGGCAGTAAATGCATGCTGGTATTTAATCATGTTGGTCATTTCTTCATCCAGGGATACCCCGGAGTTTGACTCCCATTTTTCCTCCAGTTGTCCGAGTAAAAGATCTTGGTTTTCAACCATACGCTGGGCTTCCTGACTCTCCACCCCCACATTGGCCGCAACCAGCCGCCAGTAATCATCGGTAGTGGAATTTTCCACCATCCCACTGTCTTCTGAAACCCCTTTATAATAAGAGAAATAGGCAGCTGAAGAATCCGGATTTGATGAATCGGCAGTAGCCAGTGTACCGTTGGTAATTTCAACATAGCCATCATAGGATTCCCCATAGAGGTTGCTGGATTCATTACTGTTTATGGTATAGAAATGCAGCTGCGAAGTTTGGGTGGCAGCCGGCGCAACTGGGTCTAAAACCGCCTCATTAAAGATGAACTTCTGGCTGACTTCATTAACCGAATTATGTTCATAATTGATATCTATCTGCTGGTAGGTCGTGCTCTCTGCAGTTGCGGCAGTAAGCCCCAGAACGCCTTTATCCCCCGTCTTGAATTCAACAACCTCCTCAGCTGATTTTAGATTAAGGCCGGTTATTTCTGCACTCATTGAGCCAATATTAATGACCTGGCTTGCTGCTCCCCCATAGGTAAGCGTAAAGGTCCCGTTTGTTTGACTATAAGTTCCATCCATATTATATTCATGGGAAACATAGGAATAATTCAGTTCACCGGTCAGACTGTTGATATTATTCAGGGTCACTTCGATAGATGCGTTTACATCCAAATCCGGATCGGTTGGTGAAGCGGCCAGGACTCCAATTCCGAAAATACTGCTGGCAGATCTCTGGTTGTAGCTCTGCAGAACCTCTAAACTGGCGTCCTTTGCTCCGGGCTGGTCAACCCGGGTCTTGATCTGGTACTCGCCATTCTGAAGCCCGTCGCTGGCAATGTCGGTAATCCCCGAATTTGGATAGATTAGCTCCAGGGCTTGAGTAGTAGCGGATGTAAAAACCAGCTCACTGCCCTCACATCTTACCTCGCCAACTATGTCATTTTCTTCCATTTCAGTCTGCAACGCTTCCGCCAGGCTTTCCATGTCATCGAAAGTGTAAGGCGGCGCAATACTAATAGTCTTTACCCCTTCTCCACTGTCCATAATGAATGTTATCGGGTCATGCGATGAGAAGTCAATGCTCAAGCCTTCCGTTTTTACTGCGTTTTGGGGGGTATTCAAGCTATGTTTCAGCTGGGCAATTTGCAGCGCATTGCTGCCGTCGCCAAAATTGCTCTTGTTGCCCTCCGCATCCCAGGTTCGGTTGCTGGCTGCCGCGAGGTTTTTTACATCATCCTGCAGCGTTTGACTGACATCCATAAAACCCGCCCAATCCGTATATGTATCGGGATCTGCGGGCATCTCAAAAAAATTCTCCCCATCCGGAACCCCGGTTTGATTGTTCAGGCTATAACCTCCAAGGTGAATCTCATTGGTTTTAACAATCAACGTCTTGGCTAAAGCATTAATTTCCTCCAGCATATTGGGAATGGTTTCCTTGTATATACTGGGTTCCGTTTCCTGGTCCAGGTTGGTTCCGCCCCTGGCATCCAATAAGCCCCCTAAACTCCCGCTGTTTATCTTCACCTGGGTCTGGCTGTCTGCCCAAACCGGCATATACATACCCTCATTATCCTTGAGCAGATCCATCTGATTATAATCCACTCCCTGTACCAGCATACGGTCCCCTAGTTGAACCGCAATCATGCCATTCTTTTCATTGGTAACCGTAACATCAGCTATCTCGCTGAGCTGCTTTACCAGCAAATCCCTTTTGTCTTGAAGGTCATTGGGTTGTTTGCCGGCAGCGACAACTGCCATGATCTGCTTGTTTAAGTCAGTTATCTGCACAGCCATTGAATTCACTTCATCCGTCTTAATTCTTACCTGTTCATTTAAATCAGTTCTGAGTTCCTGGAGCTGGGTATAGGTATGGTTAAAGGCCTCGGATACTGCCAGCCCGCGTTCTATTACTACCGAACGCACGGACTCGCTCTCTGGATTAAGAGATAAATCTTCCCACGATTCCCAGAACTCATCCATGACCCCCCGCAGCCCTTCTTCGGAAGGTTCATTAAGTATTGCTTCAACCCGGTCCAGGGTTTCCTGCATCGAATTCCAGTAGCCCGAGGTTTTGGTTTCATTTCTAATTTGTACATCCAGTAATTCATCGCGAATCCTGTTTATACTGGTAACATCCACCCCGGTACCCAACTGCCCGATCCGGCTGTTATTATTCAGCATCGGAGTATGCCAGGGAGTTGTAGTCACTATTTCAGCTACCTGTCTTGAATACCCTTCGGTATTGGCGTTAGATATATTATGCCCGGTAATATTCAGTGCCGTCTGGTGAGTAAGTACGCTGCGTTTGCCGATTTCTATACCAAAGAAACTTCCCGCGCTCATCTTATTACCTCACTTTAATAAATTTTCAAATTTTTCGCTCTGGAAGGGAGAAACTGTGCAAGTTTCACTCTATTGTTGTCGTTACAATAGCTGTCAGAATACTCAGGAGTTCTCCGGTTTCTATAAGGGACTCATTTACTTAGATTTTTCTGTCCAAAAGATTAAGCCGGGGACGGGCATCCCTTTCATCGACCTGCAGCCCTTTTTGGGAATAGGTTCCGGCTACATCACCGCTTAACATAGACTCCATCAGACTTATATAATCCAGCGACTGGTTGATTAACTCATTATTATGAGTATTCAATGCTTTCAGGCGAACCATATTATAATCCAAACGGCCAATAACCTCCTCAAACTGCCGGTAAAGCCCGGAATATCCTGCTTTAACCTTCGCCAGCATTTCCGAGGCATTGCAGTCTTTAAGGCCCATCCCCCATTTACTAGCCAGTTGACCCTGTAATTTAAAGCGGGCACCCTCAATTTTATCCAAGTTGGATATCACGATGCCCTCTTTTTTAATTAAACTATCCAGTTCTTCAACCTTACCAAGTATGATTAAATGCTGTTTCTCTTGTGCATAGTCATTCAAGCTGTCCAGAATACTATTTTCTTTGGCGATAGTATCGATAAAATCGCCAATCAGCTTTTCCATTCCTGCCACCGCTTTCTATACAA
>JAQUXM010000015.1:0-4834 GCA_028692415.1 Syntrophomonadaceae bacterium
AAAAATGTTCAGGAACTGCTGGTTTTGAAGCATAATACGAGTTTAATGAAATAATATCGGAACAAATCCGTCAGCGCCCTGCATCTTATAGTCTTAAGGCGAAGGGGGGTAAAAGGACCGTCCTTACCCCTCTCCTTGCCCCCCTTTAATGAAATCAGGCGCGTCAGCCTCGGTAAAGCCGCCGTAAATGGAACTGCCGTTTGTCAGCAAGAAGACGATATCGTAATCCGGCTGCCGGTTATAGGTGTATTGGCGCAGGCATACTTCCAATTGCTCGGGATTGCTTACTTTTATGGTATCCGACATCTGTTCCCAGGCCAATAGTTCTCTGGGACTCAGGCGGGAGGGATAGATGCGGGCGGTGTTATTCGTTTTCCCATCTGCAGTGCTTTTTCTTACCATGGCATAAGCCAGGTCTTCACCGGGTATAATGCGGCTTTGCTTGTATTTGCCAGTAGTTTTGAGCCAGCGCTCGAAATCCGCATAGGATTTGTTCCAACTCAGGCTGACCACATGGCGATCGTTGGTCCGGATATCTATACTCGACCAGGGCTCCCGATGATCCGTCATCTCTTCATATTTTTCCTTCAACACCTCGTTTTGCAGAATAATGACGGCTTGTTTAATCTGTTGGGGATCGGTAAAGTGCGCAAACTTCGCCATCTCACGTGCGTGAACTTCAAGCATATTTATATCGGCCAGGTTTAAATCCAGAATCTTGTTATTGAATCGCTTATATTCCACCGATTCATAAATTGGTTTCAAAAAGCGCATGTAATCTCCGGCACTTAAAGAGTATTGCCGGTACATATGGCTGCCGTCTTTAAAGATGTAGGCCAGGCTGATATATTCCCCGGGCTCATTGCTTCGGCGCGATATATATGATTTCTTTGCTTTATCCAGATTATTTATGATGCTGCGGTGCAGGGCATGAATCCTGGCTATATTGGCCTTGTCGGTATATATTGGCTTGGTTGGCGGATAGTTAATTTCATAAATATAGTATTCGGAGTTCGGGGAAAGCCGTTGCTCGCGATAATTCAAGGAGTAAAATGAACTGCCCATATAGATGCTTTTGACATCCGCCAGTTCGGGCAGCCTTTGTTGGGTACCGCTGAAATCATAATGCATGCCGGCTATTAAGATCACCGCGAATAAAGAATATAATCCATAACCTTTTACGGTTGACCAGCTAAAAACGCGGAATGATTTGTTAAGCAATATTTCCATCAGAAAGTATGCCAGAATCGAGCCCAGAAAGTACCCTAAATAAGTCCAGGGCATGCCGAGATACACAAAGTAATAGCTGCCCATTAGCAGCATGGTACAGAAGGTAACACCGTATTTAAATACCGGCTGCAAGATATCAAAAGCCATAGCATTGCCGGCTTTCTCCAGACGACGGTGCTGATATAGGATACGACCGATGAAATATAAGGCGACAGCGGCTAATATGTAGCTTATGATCTGGCTGTGATGGATGGGATAGTTGCCAAATTCCGTAATCCGCATCAATGGCGAAATAAAGATTCGGTTGACATAGTAATCAAAAGCAAACCCGTAAACATAAATAGCCAGGTTGTGCAATATGAGGACCGATAAGCCGGTAGGCAGGAAAAGCAAAATATAGGTCAAGATGCCCTGCACACTGGACATGCCCGTTATCATGGCAGTTGCCGCACTTAACAAAAAAAAGAGCAGATTGAACAGCAGGCAGATTCCCAGCCAGGTGAGTATGGTCGTGCCGCTTAGAGATTCAATATTAAACCCGGATTTTATCGCCCAGGTCGATAAAGCGGTTATAAGCAACGGGACAAACAGGAAAATGAGACCGGCCAATATATGTGTATTATAAAGAGTCTCCCGCTTGATCGGCAGGCTGTGTTCCATATCGGCGGCCTGGCTGCTATGTAAATAACGGAATAAAAACAGGCCCGTAAGTACCGGAACTATAATAACAAGTATCAACTCAAAAGGTGAAGAATCAATGTTGAATTGCATAAAATAATTAATTGTTTGATTACCAGTTCTTTTGGCTGTGTTATAAATTAAAAATAGGTTGAGCGGGACGGTCATAAGCAATCCCAGCAAGTAAGCAATGCTGATCCAGGTGAAACGCTTAAAATCGTTAAGTAGTACACCCGGATTAATAAAGGATGTTGTTGATTTCATAACCATTAACCCCCATTTCGTAAATAAATATCTCCTCCAGGGTGAGGGGCAGGACATCTAGAATTGCAGGTCTATAGGCTTGCATGCGCTTAATAGTCTCGTCATAAGCACCCCGTACGATTAGGATTAGAATACTGCCTCTTCTTTCCTGGTAGAGGGTCGGCATCTCCTGCAGCAGCAGCGTTGGAACCTCACCGCTAAAAGCCAGTTGGATTTTATGGATGTCAGCTTTAAGATCATCCAGATCCTTTTGGAGCAGCATCTTGCCCTTATGCAATATGCCGATATGATCACAGACATCCTCCAAATCCCGTAAATTATGAGAAGATATCAAGACGCTCATATCTCTTTCCGCCACATCCTGAATAAGCAGATTTCTTACTTTTTGCCGCATTACCGGGTCCAATCCGTCCAAAGGTTCATCCAATATCATCAGATCAGGTTTCAAGGCCAACCCCAGCCAGAAAGCCACCTGCCGCTGCATGCCTTTGGACAGCTTTTTGCCGGGCCGGTTGACATCCAGGTTAAAAACGCTTTGCAGCTTCTCAAAACGTTCTTGATCCCAATTCGGATAAATCCGGGCATAATAAGCGCCCATGTCCTTTATGGTGTAATTCGCAAAATAATAGGGATTATCGGGAATGAAAACCGTACGTGATTTGACAGCGTTGTTTTCGTATACGGTCTGGGAATCAATCATGACCTGACCGGAATCCTGCTTATAAATGCCCGCCAGGATTTTCAAAAGGGTGGTTTTGCCTGCTCCATTGGAACCCACCAGTCCATAAATTGAACCTCTGCGGACCGTCAGGCCCACATCGTGCAGAGCTTCCAAATCCGCAAAGTGTTTGCTGACTCCGCTTAACTCAATCATTGCTCTTGCCTCCTTCACTTTTAGCCAGGGCTTGCTGGATAAGACTATCAATGCGCGAGGGAGCCATACCCAGGTAAAGCATCTCAGATACGATTCGCAAAAACTCGTTTTCCAGATTTAGAAGACGGGCCGAGTTGTTTTCCGGAACCGTAGCGCGGACAAAATTACCTTTACCGGGCAGGGAATATATATAACCGCAATTCTCCAGTTCACGATAGGCTTTCTGCACAGTATTGGGATTAATAGTCAGACTGCTGGCCAAAACCCTTACCGTAGGCAGCTGCTCATCAGGTTTAAGCACATTGTTGACAATGAGTTCTTTTATTTTTTCCACCAGTTGCTCGTAGATGGGAGCCCGGCTGCGCAGATCCAGTTCAAACATAAGAAACCCCCTTTCCGCAAACTGTACTAGTATTATTAATACAGTTAGTACACAATAATCATATAGCTATATCTTGCCATTGTAAAGTAAAATTTTAATTCTCCTCTTTGGTGGCAAAAGGCAGGATATCATTGTCGATGGTAATGCGGGCACGGTGGAAAACAAGGGAGCTACTTGGACTAATCTCCATTGCGGGAGTGAAGCAACAGATTAAGCTCATCCAAAATAGGGGTTTAGCCTTGCGAACTATCCTTAAGCATCGCAAGAAACTGCGGAGCAGTTTCTTTTGCACCGCTGCAACGAGGCGGGGGATTAGAACCCGCCGCCTCGTTTGTTAATAGGAACCCCACCGCTTAAAGAAGCGGTGGACATATTTTTACCTTGTTATAAAATACTTCTTTCTCCAATAGAGAGCCACATTAACAAGACCGATCATCACCGGCACTTCCACCAGCGGCCCAACCACTGCTGCAAATGCCTGCCCGGAGTTTATCCCAAATACAGCAACTGAGACAGCAATGGCCAGTTCAAAATTATTGCTGGCTGCAGTAAAGGCTAAGGCAGTCGCCTGTTCATAGTTAACGCCGATCTTTTTCGAAAAAAAGAAAGACATACTGAACATGACTATAAAATAGATTAAAAGGGGAAACGCAATCCGCACCACATCTAATGGCAGGTTAATGATATATTCCCCTTTCAAAGAGAACATTACAACAATGGTAAACAGAAGTGCATAAAGTGCTATGGGACCTGATTTGGGAATGAATGTGCCATCATACCAATCCGCACCTTTGGCAGGGCGCAAGAAATAGCGGGTTAAGAAGCCAGCCGCAAATGGTATACCAAGATAAATAACAACACTCTTAGCCACTTCCCCCATGGAGACCTTTACCGCCATCCCGCTCATACCCAGCCATTCCGGCAGCACGGTCACGAATATGTAAGTATATATGGAAAAAAAGACCACCTGAAAGATAGAATTGAATGCAACCAGAGCGGCTGCATATTCATTGTCTCCACCAGCCAGGGTATTCCATACAATCACCATGGCAATGCATCGAGCCAAACCGATCAGGATGATTCCGGCCATATATTCAGGGTAATGAGGCAGCAAGAGAATGGCCAGAACAAACATAAGAACGGGTCCTAAAACCCAGTTCTGCAGCAGCGACAGGCTCAAGACTCTTCTGTTTTTGAATACTTTACCCAGTTCTTCGTATTTAACACGGGCCAGCGGCGGATACATCATGACTATAAGGCCAATGGCAATCGGAATAGAGGTAGTACCCACCGACATACGGTTTAAATAAACCGCAAAATCAGGAAAAACAAAACCCAGAGCTACACCGATAAACATAGCTAAGAATATCCACAGGGTTAGATAACGATCTAAAAAGGATAATCGG
>JAQUXM010000015.1:4934-7785 GCA_028692415.1 Syntrophomonadaceae bacterium
CCTAACCCTCCTTTATGTTTATATAATAATATTATTATTATATTTATTCAATGCCCGTTTGTGAAACTTCACAAGTATAAAAAATATATTAACATCTCCATATCTTACAAAGAAATCAGCCAATTAAAAATGCAATCATGACAACTCAGTGAAGGCTTTGTTGTTCTGGGTGCGGCACTGGTATTAGCTACGGGTACTATTGTCGGGGCGCAAATCGGAGCTGCTACGATTAAGAGATTCAAACCCAGTACCCTCAAATTGATATTCGGCGTTTATTTTCTCTATGTCGCAATTAAATTTATCGGCAATTATATGGGTATACCCGTCTGGTAAAATAAGCTCCCGTTAAGAAAAAGCATATTCTAGCTTCACGAAGACTGAAATGTAAGATTTCCGTCTTCGTTTTTTTTATTTAGTCCAAAATTTTATGGGAAAAGCTATTTCTGCGGTTAACTTATCAAAGAAGTACGGTAGAAATGAATGACAAGGAAGGGTATGTACACCTCTTTTACCGCAGCATTATTTTAAGGTCAAAAGGTCGCGGTAAATGTTTGCCAGGTTATATGGCCTTGCTTCATCAAAAAGCTTCCAGCGCAGCCAGTTGTCCAGCCAGATGCCAAAAGGTATTAACGGCAGCCATAGGATCGCGTAGATCAAACATATTTGACCATACAGATTAAACGGCAGAAAAGAATAGTCCCAGATTCCCATGCCCAGCCAGACATTGAGAATCATGCCGGAAGTAAACTCGACTACCAGGATAATCAGCCAGGCCAGCAGCGTCTGCTTCCACACTTTCAGATTTAAATACTGCGGGTATTCATCCAAAAGACCGATCAGCGCTCCGCACAACCCCCCGACAAATAACATGGCTATATTGGTCCAACCCCGCCAAAAACCTTCCAGGGTGAAATAGCACATTCCCATGATAAAACTGATAACGAAAAATCTTTTCATCTGCTCACCCGGCTTCCGGATTTTTTTTATTTTGACCGGGTTGGAAATTGCTATACGTAGCTAAACCTGCCAGAATAGCCAGAATACGACTTCAAGCCATATTTCGCTGTCTGCAGGACTTGTTATGGTCAGTCCGAGATAATGATATGGGGAATATTAGATTTGATAACCGGGGATAGTGTTGATGGGAATCCGGCTTTTCATAAATTTTCCTGTGCCATGGGCTATAACTTGTTCTTGATCATTATACAGAGCAGCTTCTGCGATATATAGCTTCCCGGAATCCTGTTTTAATCTGCCCGTTGACGTGATTAGGCCGCTCTTCACCGGACGGGTCAGCCGAAGGTCAAAAGCCACGGTATAAACCATATAGTCCGTAACCACGGAGTTAACCGCAAAAAAAGCCGCATCATCCAACATCCGGAAATAACCGGAACCATGCATGGCACCTCCGCCATGATGATGCCGCTCGCTTACCCGCGTGGTTATTATCGCCTGTCCCTCAGAAATTTCAATGGTGGTATCATTATAGAGCTGTTGGTTATACGGAGCCTGCAAATACATGCGCTCCAATCCGCGATAATGATCTTTCATATGTATCCCTCCGACAATTACTTTAAAAAATTCTGTAGTTGTTCCAGTGCTTCCGGCATGTTTTTTCGGCCAAAACCAATGCGAAAATTCCGGTTGCCAAATCCGAAGCAGCTCGAAGGTAACAATAGAACGCCCGAAGCAGTATTTAGATCGGAACAAAAAGCATCAACACCTCCAGGCCACTCTAACGATGGAAAGGCGATGGGTCCTGCCTTGGGCCTTACCCAGGAAAACAGGCCGCTGTATTGCGCAAAAAAATCATCCAGCAGCAATAGATTATGTTTTATTATATCCTGGTTGCGGCGGACTATAGAGTCGCTGTGTTTCAGGGCTATGGCCGCCAAAAACTCGCTCGGCGCGCTGTTACATATAGTAGTGTAATCTTTAAAAGCGGCCATCGCGCGGATAATTTTAGGATTGCGGGAAGCCACCCAACCAATGCGCAGCCCGGCGAGCCCATAAGCTTTTGACATTACCCCGAGCGATACGGCATTTTCATAAATATCGCAGGCTGCGGGAAGGCGTTCGAGATCATGGTATTCCAAGAGGCGGTATACCTCATCGGAAAAAAGCAATATATTGCGTTCCCGCAGAATTTCCACCAGATTGCTGAAATTCTGGCGGGGCAACAGGTATCCCGTAGGGTTGTGGGGCAAATTTACTATTACAGCCCTGGTATTAGGTTTTATCATATGCTTCAGAGATTCGAGATCAGGCTCCCAGCCCTTGGCTTCTTCCATTTCCCAGTGGCTTACCTCACATCCTATGGACCTGGCCACTTCCCCCAATGATTGGTAACAAGGGTATTGCACAATAACGTGGTCTCCCAACCCCAAGATAGTGTTCATAAATATAAATATAGCTTCTTCGGCTCCTGCTGTTACCAGTATGTTTTCCACATCCATATGGTCGTATATCCCTGCTATCTGGCATCGCAGTTCTTCACTGCCTGGTGATTCGGTATAACCCAGGCCAAGCTTCATAAACTTCGTCTTGGCTTCCTCTCCTTCCAACTGCAAAACATCCGCTACCGTCAAGGTTTCACAATCAGAACAACACAACAGATACGCTGAGCTAAACTCGTACCGGGCAAAATACCGTTCCAACTCAAAGTCAGCTATTCGCATTTAACAAAACCCCTTTAGCAATTATTTAAACATCGGAAGAAACTGCGAACAGTTTCTTCCGCACCGCTGCAACAAGGCGGAAACATATTTATAACCATTCACTTCACTCAAGGCAGAAAACGCAATAAAAAGATTTCTTTCAGACTTCGCTTCGTTAGAACCCGCCGCCTGTT
>JAQUXM010000015.1:7885-25728 GCA_028692415.1 Syntrophomonadaceae bacterium
GAACAGTTTCTTCCGCACCGCTGCAACAAGGCGGAAACATATTTATAACCATTCACTTCACTCAAGGCAGAAAACGCAATAAAAAGATTTCTTTCAGACTTCGCTTCGTTAGAACCCGCCGCCTGTTTGGTTTATAGCGGAACCCGACCATTTAAAGGAGTGGGGAACATCTTTTCGCCTCGTTATAAACCTATTGATCCGTCCAGGGACTTCATCCCAGGTAGCCGCATCCTTGTCAAAATCCCGTCTTTCCATATGCATGAAAACCTCCTGTATTTATCCAATCTGTATATTTATATAATTGTAGCGTATCTTTTTATTTGCCGAAACCTGAGCATTTTTAAGCATCGGGAGAAACTGCGGAGCAGTTTCTCCCGCACCGCTGCAACGAGGCTTCATCTGTTATCTTCCCGATCACAAATTATAGCTGATTCTTTCCTGTCAAATGATGTAAACTATAAGACATGAAATATTTGAAATGAGTTGATTTTTGTGGAAGATTTTTTCAATAGTAGCCTTTGGAATACGCTTGTTCTGGTGATTTTGGGCATTTTGGCCTTTATCACCAAAGAGATCGTAAAAGCAGCCGTTATCCAATTCCAGATTCAAGGATGGAGGGAACGTATGCGAAGAAATACGATACTAATAGGACTTCTGTTTATGCTCACGCTCTTGACTGCTTGTTCAAATACGCAGGAATCAAACAAGGCTGAAGAAATAAATCAAAAGTTGACTCAAGCGCAGATTAACGAGATTATTACCGCTACCAATGAATCCCTTATCCAGGAAATAGATTTTTCGCAGATTACAAAACCTGACCCGGAGCAGCAAGCGGAGGTTAATGAAAAAATGCGGAAACTGGGTGAAAAGCTCAAAGGCCAGGTTACTATTGAAAATACTAATATCGTTGTGGCTCAGGTTAACGGAGAACCCATTACAGCTTCGGACTGGTATTTTGAAAAGGCTTCGGAAACCCAAAAAGCAGAAAACAAAAAGAAGCGTATCCCCCCTGATAAAGAAATCCTCAATAATCTGATTCAAGACAAAGTGATAAACAGCGAGGCAAGAAAACTGGGCTTGTATCCTCCTGAAGAACAGCTTGAAGCCTACCTGGCCGATCAACGAAATTATATGGAAAAACTGCAGCTTGAAGAGATTAAGGTTTTTCTAAAGGCCTGGGGTGTTTCCGAAGAAGAATATTTATTGTTGATGAGGGATCGCTTTACAAGCAGCCTGGCTAAAGCCAATTGGGGCAACTACCTGGACAAGTATGGGGATGCACCTGAAGCTGAACACGGGTATGTTGCGAAAAGTCCCCTGCGGATTGGTGATGATAAAATAAAGCCACTCTTGGCAGAAGCGAAAGTGGAAGTTAGCTCAGAAGGACGTCAGTTGGGATTAGATGATACATTAATGGAACCATAGATCTATTAGCGTTGCATGCTTTGTTAAGAATAGTGGATTCATACATGATGAAGCCTAAAAGAACAAGTGGACCACACTTTCGGGAGGCCTGAGCAACTGCTTCAACCCTAGGCCTATTCAGCCCAGTTCTGAATCTGCAGTTGGGGAATTCGGCTAAATTCTCTCGTATTATTGCTAACTAAAACAAGCTTCTCGGACAAGGCATGAGCGGCAATCAATAGGTCATAAGGTCCAATCACTTGTCCCCGATTTTCAAGAGCAGCCCTTATTTCTCCATAGATTGCAGCAGCTCGGTCTGAGAAAGGAAGGATTTCAATAGGAGCAAGAAAATTAAGCAGGGCGATTCTATTCCGTACCTGATCTTGACTTTTATATACACCGTATTGAAGTTCGGCATAGCTCACGGATGAAATACAGACATCGCCCGGCTTAAGGGATTGGAAAACTCGAAAAACCGCAGCCGGTTTCTTTTTAATAATATAGATGCAGATATTGGTATCAAGCATGTATTGCATATTATAATTCTTCCCGGTCTTGAATTCCGGGCTGCTTTCTATCCGCCATATAATCTTCAGTAAAGTAATGGGCACCCGATTCAAGTATTGTCCATACGCTATCCATAGGAATCAAAACCACAATATCGTCAATTTTTTTAACATACACTTCATTTCCATCAAAACGATAATCCTTCGGCAATCGAACCGCCTGACTTCTACCATTAATAAAAATTTTGGCAGTATCCAAAATAATCAAACCCCCATAATTGCAATTGATATATACTATAGTATATATCGTCAATGTTTACTTGTCAAAAAAAGGAGGCATGGGACAGTCCGACGGTCCTTTTGCCCATTGAGGGAACGTCCCCTTGCTTCCTGAAAAGATTTCTTTCAGACTTCGCTTCGTTAGAACCCGCCGCCTGTTTGGTTTATAGCGGAACCCGACCATTTAAAGGAGTGGGGAACATCTTTTCGCCTCGTTATAAACCTATTTAATTACATACTTTTCTGACTAGTAACAAGGAATATGGTGAAAGGACGAATTCCTCCCGGTATAAATCTGACTATTTCGGCTGCGGTGCAAAATTCGATATTATTAAATCCGATTTCCTTTAGCATCCTGCGCATTGCCTCGCGATCAAAGCCGAAGTGAAACACCCCTTCATTACTATTGCCGTGAAAAAGGCCGTGATCAGGGTCCAGATCAGCAATACAGAGATATCCATGAGGGCTAACTATATTGTGGAATTGTTCGATTAGCAGTCTGGGCTCCCTTACATGGTGCAGGGTCATACTGCTGACTAGCAGATCATAACAGCCTTCCAGAACATCGCCTTGCTCAATATCCAGGTGCTTGGTGGTAACATTGCTGATATTTTGACTCTTGATTTTTTGGTTCAGAGTCTCCAGCATTCCCATGGAACTGTCAACTGCGGTTATTGACCCGACCAACGGCTGCAATCGCAAAGCCAGAGTCCCGGTTCCACAGCCGAAATCCAGAACCTTCATATTGGGGTTCAAAGCAATGGTATCTATTATGCTATTGGCAATATTGTTAGCCATCTTAATCCGTCCAGGGACTTCATCCCAGGTAGCCGCATCCTTGTCAAAATCCCGTCTTTCCATATGCATGCCCATCCTTAAAATACTTCACAGTTATATAGTATCGTATTTTTCAATTACAATAACAATTCCTCCGTTGTTCTAAGTTAATAATCAGAAGGGCTCAAATATTCTGCTCACAAGAAGTCTAGATATAAATGAAATTAGATTAGATTTAAAAAATCGGTAAAATTTATCCTGCTTGGCTATATGCTTTTTTAGATTTTTCGGACTTTTTGCAGTGCATCAAGAGTGAATATAAATAATTACAATTTGTAACGAACTTATTACAAACATCAGCTTGGAATTTAATAATTCACGCGTATATTAAAAATAGAATATTCCACACAAATAATTTTCCCAAAAAAATAATTCAGTATAAAGGAGTGTATGATTAATGGCTGAGAAGACTAACCGGCAAGCAACAGGAAATGTGGATAAGACATTCACCATGGTGGACTGTTTTGTCGATCGTTGTTGGGATATGTTGAGTCTGAGCATAGGCAGTTTCGCTTGGTCCAATGACCAAATAGAGCAAATAACCAAGAGATACATGGATCAGCGCAAAACAGCTATCGAAGAGGGTTCCAGGGTTATTGGGCAGATTGTTAAACAGATTCAAACCGATCAGAACCATATGCGTAATATGATCAAAGACACAATCAAAGGCACCATTGATAACACTGAAAATCCCATATTATACTATTGGGCGGACTTAAATAAAAAAGTATCGGAATTATCTGTAAATAAAACTAATGTAGCGTAGATTTTGATTAAGAAAATAATAACACAAAAGAACTTCCCTATAGAAGGGTGGTAGCTATTTGGCAAAGACTTTCGTTGTTGACTCCAGCATATTACTCCATTCTGCAGAAAGCATCTTGTCTTTCGAAGAAAATATCGTAATCGTACCTGAAGTAGTAATAGAAGAAATAAACTCTTACCGTAGGGATAAGGGCGATTTGGGTGAAAATGCCCGTAAAGCAGGAGCCTTGATTGATCACCTTAGATTGCAAGGAAAACTGAGCGAAGGGGTTATTCTACCCAATGGTGGAATTCTCAAGGTCGAACTGAATCATTTGAGTCAGACTCTGCCTCCACGCTGGAATCCGACGGAATATGATAACCGGGTATTACAGGTATGTCTGGCCTTACAAGAAAATATTGACAATGTATTTCTAATTTCAAAAGATGTCTTTACTCGCATCAAAGCAGACATTCTTGGAATCCAAACCCAGGACTTCAAACATGACCTTTCTCCGGAGCTTCACGATCAATATCAGGGCAGAATAGAGGTATTTGTATCCTCCAGCGATATTGACGATTTTTTCTATAAAGGATTTGTGGACCCGGAGTCGGTCAAAGTTTGTGAAGATGAACAATTGCATACTCCCGAGTTAACCATAAACCAGTTTGTTGTAATGAGAGCCGTAAACTATCCCAGTCAAAGCGCACTGGGTATGGTTGAGAAAGATGCCATCAAGCCTTTACGGTATTTAAAACAAATTCCTTTTGGAGTTAATGCTCGCAATGTAGGCCAGAAGTTTTATCAGGAAGCCTTGATGAGACCAGCGGAAGAATTCCCGCTAGTGATTTGTAAAGGACCGGCCGGAACCGCCAAAACCTTCTATTCCCTCGCGGTAGGTTTGGAAAAGGTATTAAATACTCATGAATACCGGAAGATACTGATCTGTCGCCCCAATATCACCATGGATGAGACTCTGGGATTTCTCCCAGGTACGGAGGCCGACAAACTAAGTCCTCTAATGAGGGGAGTAAATGATAATTTAGAAATACTGGTTGATAGCGATGAGAAATTGCGCTACAAATCTGAGCTAGCGTTAAAAGACAAGGTGGAAGAATTATACGCCCGTAAAACCATTAGCATCGAAGCAGTAGCCTATCTAAGAGGCCGGTCGATAAGCAAACAGTGGATCATTATCGATGAAGCCCAAAATTTAACCCCCAATCAAGCCAAGGGGATTATTACCCGCGCCGGTAATGATTCAAAAATAGTTATGCTTGGTGATCCAACCCAAATCGATCACCCTTTTCTCAATTCCCGCAGCAATGGGCTATGCTACAGTTCGGAAAAAATGAAAGGAAGCTCCATCTGCTGTCAGGTTTCTTTAAGCGAAAATGAATGTGAACGGTCGCCTCTGGCTATGGAAGCTGCCAAAAGAATGTAACCGGAATAAACATGGACTTCATGCAAGGGTAATAAGAGATCTACATCCGGGAGTTATATCTTCTCCCTTTCTCCTCTTCGCCAATCCCGTTTAATTATTATTGAAGTGAATGAGGTCTTGCTAATACCCCCTCTTCTCCAAAGCCTTAAATCCATTGACATTTTCATTGCAGAACACAAAACACTGTTTATTCTTAAAATTGTCTCCTGCCCTGCCTCCCGCTACCGGCAACTTTGCATTTACGAATTGAACACCTTTTAACATTTGGCTGGCGTTCAGTGTTGGCCCGGTTGCAAACAAAATTAGCAACTTGGCTCTATCACTGTTTAGCAAGTTCGAAATTGATAGTCCTAAATTGTAATCGTTCCCGTCTTTCAACTCCGTAAAGCCAACCTTGTATCACTTCTAAAGATAAGGTCGTTTATAAAGATCCTTCTTCTTAATTCCATTCTTACGGGCCAAGGCGTGCCAACCCCTATCACCCATAAAAAGGTAGAGTCGCCTTGGAAAATTCATAGCAATCTTAATGTTGTCTACGATTATTAAATCATTGCTTTCAATATCCTTGGCTATGGTTAATAAGGCATCATTCAAGTTGCGTATGCTCTTTTTCATAAAGGGCGCATTCTTAGCTCCAACCAGCATACCTCCGCCCCCAATTAGTACACCGAAACGAAAATGTGCATTTACATGATGGCAAAAACTCCTGATTACTCTAACCGCTTCAAGGTTTATCTCCGGTTCGGGAAATCCACAATTGACAATAGCATATACTTTAGCATTAACTGCAGCCTTTCCGTGTTCAATATAGAACTTATGATAATCTTCTAAAAAGCGCATTAAAATGCCCGGTAAGCAAAAGATGTAAAGGGGGAAAGCGATTATAATTGTCGTCAGTTCTGAAAGAATCCTATTATGTCTTCAATATTAACTTCTTAACAAGATATGGAGCTTGACTAGTTGGCATTTCCAGTCCAAACTATATTTTGGCCAGGTTCTAGATTCCAAAAAGATGGGAGATAAATATGGATATCAAAAAAATAATGGAAAAATTAATTGAATTTAGAGACGATAGAGATTTTAAACGGTTTCATACTACCAAAAATCTTACAATGTCTATCTGTATTCAAGCAGCAAAATTACTGGAAACCTTTCAATGGCGAGATGACGAAAAGATTAAAAAAATGGTAAATAGTGAGAAGAAGACAGAAATAGAAGAAAAAGTGGCTGACATTATGATCTATCTGATGTATTTATGCAATAATCTAGAGATTTCTAGTGATAGAATGGAGGCTACTATATACACTAGAATAATAAAAGAATCTTCAAATATGCAATTAACCCGTCAACCGGAAACTCCAGAAAATATACCCAAAGCTCAAATATACAATTTTAATAAGGAAGAGTAAGCTATTACCTTTTTTAAATACAGTCCTTATACTGTTAAAATGTACTAATTATTTCCATCTTAGTTGCCGATATTATTATCAGGAACTAAATATTGAATAAGGCGATAATATGGAGATGCAAAATGAGTTCTTTTACCAATAGCGTTTACGATGAAAAATCTCTCATAATTACAGAATGCCAGCGTGCCAATAATAATACCAAGTCAACTTCTAAAAAGAAGCAAATTGCATCGTTAAGAGAAGGAAAGTTTTATTGTATATACCTAATCGAAGAAAACGGTCAGAAAATTCTACTGAGCAGGATTCCTATAAAACAAATAAAAAAGCGGAGAGTTTCAGAAAAAACTTCGAAATATACTGTAGCATCCTGTGGCTATAATGCCCGCCTCGCATCTATATACAAGCAGCAAAATTATATTATAGCCGCCCATAAACAGAACGTGCAAAGAATAGTGGATATTCTTAACAGAGGATATGGGGATTCCGAATGACTATTCCTGATTTTGGGAATCCTTAATAAATAATGGTTACTGCTATCGCCTATCTCGGATAAATCAATTTATCCAGAGGGGCGATCTTTATTTTTTAAACCTTGGTTCTCAATTGCATCTCTCATTTCAGTCCCTGAACTTGATCCAGCCTTTTCCAACTTCATCATTAGACAAACCGGGTATTGACGAAACAACCTGCCTCGAATTATAATTGTTTGTATTCTTACTGTTTGTATACTAACCAACGAGGTATGTAAATGAACCATCAGGATGCCAAGGAAATGCATGAACTCTTCTTCAGTTTTGTGGGCTTGTTTCACGAGAAGTTTCTAGTCCGCTTTCGCCGGCGTGATCCAAACCTGCCCGGGTTGAAAAAGAATCATTTCAAAATTATGGGTATGCTTTCTCAGCATGAATTTTTAATGTCCAGTGAAATCGGACGGAGGTTGGATATCGAGAAAGGCAGCATAACCACTCTAATCGATCAGTTGCTGGAAAAGGGCCTGGTTACCAGGCAGATCGACCCCAACGACCGGCGTAAGTCTCAGGTATCGCTGAGCACGGGCGGGCGCGAGGAGATGAATTCCCTGCTTGAGGAGCATGCGGAGGAAATAGAATGCTGTTTGCAGGACATGGACGCCAGTGAGATAAATCAGTTTCTGGACTATATGCGCTATGCGGTAAGATTCATGAATAAATTATAGGAGCAATGATAATGAATAAAAGCAATATTATGGCCAGCCAAAGCATCGGCAGCCTGCTGTGGAAATTCTCCTGGCCAGCTATTGTGGGGATGCTGTGCAATGCCTTGTATAATATCGTGGACCGGATATTTGTGGGTCGCGGGGTGGGTTCCCTGGCTCTTGCAGCTACCACCGTGGCCTTTCCGCTGATGATGATTCTAATGGCCGTTTCCTTGCTAATAGGAGTGGGAGCAACCGCTTTGATCTCCATTCGGCTGGGTGAGCGAAAACTCGATGAAGCGGAAAAGGTAGCCGCCAACGGTACCGCCATGTTGATTATTCTGCCGATCTGCATTACCGTAATCTATTTGCTGTTTGCCGAGCCAATTCTGAAACTGTTCGGGGCCAGTTCCGATGTTTTGCCTTATGCCCGTGATTTTGTCCATATTATAATGCTGGGCTCGGTTTTCGGTTCACTTTGCATGGGAATGAACAATTTTATCCGGGCGGAGGGCAACCCCATGTGGGCCATGTCAACCCAGGTTATGGGGGCTCTTATCAATGGGGTTTTGAACTACTTCTTTATTTTTAAATTAGGTATGGGAATCAAAGGCTCGGCTCTGGCAACCGTACTGGGCCAGTTTTTCGCCGCGCTCTGGGTGTTAAGCTACTTCTTGACCGGTCGCAGCCTGGTCAAACTGCGCCTGAAAAACTTCAAATTGCAAAGGCCGATCCTGATCAGTATCATGTCGATTGGCTTTGCTCCATGTGCACTGCAGCTGGCCAGTTGTGTTCAGCAATTGATTTTGAACCGGACCCTGTTCTCTTATGGCGGGGATATAGCTTTGTCGGCGGTGGGAATTATGATGAGCATCATTACCTTGTTGTTCATGCCCATTCTGGGTATTAGCCAGGGAGCGCAGCCCATTATTGGTTTTAATTATGGTGCCCGGCAGTATGACCGGGTCCGGGCAACCCTGAAAAGGGCGATAGTTGCTGCCAGCGGTGTTTCTGTAATCGGCTATCTGGCTATTATGATCTGGCCTCATCAGATTGCGGGAGTATTCAGCAAAGGGGATACTGCCCTTACCAACATGACTGCGGATGCAATGGTAGTGTATTTTGCAATGGTTTTTATAATCGGGTTTCAAATAGTAAGTTCAACCTATTTCCAGGCAGTGGGCAAAGCTGTTCAAGCCGCCATACTCAGTATGTCCCGGCAGATTTTGCTGTTCATTCCCTTGCTCCTGGTCCTGCCGCATTTTTGGGGCATCGATGGGGTATGGCGAGCCTGCCCGATTGCAGATGCCCTGTCAGTCATGATAACTGCGGCCGTTATTTACTTTGAAATGAAGCATTTGCCTGCTACCCAGCCATTAGGCCAATTTAAAGAGGAAGCGGATTGTGCTTAGGGTTGGTAAGGGGACGGCTTAGCCATTTCGGGATTTTTCACACAGCCTGACGTCCCCAAGCTTCCTATTGGGGATTATACATTCCGTTGTTTTTCATATAATTAAAAATCCCTTCACCATGCTGCTGCTCTTCTTTCTGAATATGATTCAATGCTTGCCGTACATTAGTGTCAACAAACTCAAAAATAGCAGTGTTGTAAGTGTCGGATACATATTTCTCGGTCATCAACATATCGTTGCACAGGACCGCATCCGACTGATTGGCCATGGCTCCCTGTATTTTTGACGCTGGTACTGCGCTCTGTTGCTGTTGACTGCCCTGATTCATTGCAGGAAGCTGACCATTGATCATTTGGTTAATACTGTCCAGATGCTGTTGCTCCTGCTGAGCATAGCCCTGGAATAGGGCTTTTAATTGAGGGCACTGTACTTGGCTGGCATAACTATTATATTTGTCGACACATACCTGCTCATGTTTCTTCTGATCTTCGAGCAGCATTCTTTCCTTCTGCGTAAAATTTAACATTAAACATTACACCTCCTAAGCATAGTGTGCTTAGGACATCAATAATTATTCAGGCAAGCCTTAAATTGAAGAGTACCTGAAAGCAGTTTAGCAATCCATTATTTAATATAACGAGGCGAAAAGATGTCCCCCGGTTCCTTAAGCGGTCAGGTTCCTATTAACAAAACAAGCGGGGGTTCTAATCCCCCGCTTCGTTGCAACGGTGTGGAAACTGCTCCACAGTTTCTTCCGATGTTTAAATCTAAAGCGTAATAAGCTTGGAGTTTTCCGTCATTCGTTCGGTAATGGTGTACATATTGGTGGCCAAACCGACGCAAAGCTTGTCACTCAGTCCGTAAAAATCCAGACAGGTTCCGCAGGACAAAACCTCGATACCTCTGCTCTCCATGATTTTAATGTGTTCCAGCACCTCTGAGCCTTCAGTGGTCAGCATTACTCCCGCATTCATAAAAATCAGGCTTTTAATGGAACCCTCCAGTTGACTGATGGAATAGAAAAAGCTTTTCATCAATGTGGTACCCAGTTTGGGATCACCGTTACCGAGCAAATTACTTGTAAGCATAATTACCGTATTACCGGCTAGGTTCTCTTGCGGCCCAATTTCCTCTAAACTTTCGGTCTTTACAACATCTATATAGTAATCATTATCCTTTTGCGAAACTATCGGTGCCAGCTTCAAGGTCTCCAGCAAGCGCGACACATTTGCCAGTGCTACCGTATTGTCTACAATAGTCAATACTTCGCTGACACCCTGCTCTTCAAGTGCCTTCTTGGTCAAAACCACCGGTTGCGGGCAGGACAATCCGCGCGCATCAACCGTCATTTTCATTAAAATCAACTCCTTGGTAGTATTTAAAGCTATTTTATCATGTTTTGCTGCATATAAACTATTATATTTTATTATACATCGTTCAATTCCCTGCTCGCTAACTGTCATTTGCTGCCGTCAAGCGCTTGTCATTGCTATGAAAACAATAACGGCAAGTGAGCTCCAAACCTGTCATTGCGAGCGAAGCGCGGCAATCTTCTTCCCCCGCAGGTACAACAGCACCTAGCCCGGTCAATGGCGCGAAAACAAATATGATATTCCGTTTTCGTTTATCGTGGCGGGTTAATACCCGTGATAAGTACGAGCGCAGCGAAGCAATCCAAACAATTTTATAAATCTTCCCAGTCTCAATTAAAACCATCCAAGTTGTTTGTTATCGTTGCACATAGAAAATAAGATTGCCGCGCTGCGCTCGCAATGACAGGTTGGCGCTTACGCTCCTCGCAATGACAAATACGCGAGTTTTCATAGCAATGACAAGCACCCTAGTTTCATAGCAATGACTTGGCGATGGATAGATTGCTTCGCTGCACTCGCAATGAGATATAAGATAGCTCGCGATGTGCGTCAATATGAGATTTTAAACAGTTTATTTTATTGCTTTTTCGGGCTTTTCAGCCTATTCTATTGGTCATCAAGTTGAGTTAGTTAAAAAAATAACATGAATTAATCTCCGAATTATTATATAATAAACAATTATGGTGGTCTGACCATCAGGTCACCTGCTTATCAGGAGACGGGATCATCTTCAACGTATTTGTTTCCAATAAATATCATGTATATTTATTAGGAATTTTGTGGTGACAGAAGCATGGAGGAAATCTTATTTCATTGAAAGCTTCCGATAACATGCATCTCTGGCAGCAACACGGAAGAATGGAGGAACAATATGTTAGAACTACGAATCAACGGGTTTGGAGGGCAGGGCTCCGTTACCCTGGCTCACTTGTTAGCGCAGGCCGCGCTGGAAAACGGTGAGCAGGGGCAGGCCTTGCCTTTCTTCGGGGTAGAACGCCGCGGAGCACCGGTGCGTGCGGCAGTGCGCATGTCCCCCACCACTATCCACGCGCACAGTCAATGCGATCTGCCGGATTATGTGGTAGTAATGAGCGAAAAGCTCACCGAAGCGGCGGTCGGTGAAGGTATTACCGAGTTCGGCACCGTGATCATCAATGCGCCACAGGCAACAGCCGTAGCGAAGCACCCTACCTGGCATGTGGACGCCGATACCATCGCCCGCGAAGCCGGACTGTTTTCTGCCGACGGACCCTTTATCAATATTCCGCTGTTTGGCGCGGTGTGCCGGGTGCTAAACATCCCGCACAATATTATGGAACAAACCATCCTGAATAAATGGCCGGGCAATAGCGGTGCACGTAATCTGGGTGCCGCTGGCAAGGCTTATCAAACCGTAACGCAGATTAGCGTATAGCGCGCTTTTAAGCATGGGCAGAAACTGCGCAGCAGTTTCTGCCGCACCGCTGCAACAAGGCGGGGGATGAGAACCCGCTACCTGTTTTGTTAATAGTAACCCGACCGCTTAAAGAACCGGGGGACATCTTATCGTCCCGTTATATTTGGATTAGCGAAAGGAATGGAAATAAATGAAATCAGTTACGAAAGCCTACCGGCCCATTTCCTGGCCGATGCTGGGAGCCGGCGGTGACACTGGTTCCTGGCGAACGCACCGTCCGGTGGTTGACACTCAGATATGCACCAAATGTCAAATTTGCTGGGTATATTGTCCGGAAGCGGTCATTGACCGCAAAGAAATTACGATTGATTACCGCTACTGCAAGGGCTGCGGCGTGTGCGCCGTAGAATGCCCCACCGGCGCCATCAGCATGGAAAAGGAGGAGTAGCAGTATGAAAGCAGCGCAAGTAATAATGGAAACCGGTACCAAAGCCGCCGCGCTGGCTGTAAAAAGTGCCCGGGTGGACGTAGTACCCGGCTACCCCATCACCCCCCAGACCAGCATTATGGAAGCGATAGCCGCCATGGTTGAAAATGGCGAGCTTAACGCCCGCTTCATCCCGGTGGAAGGAGAACACAGCGTTCTGGCCGCTGCCGTGGCCGCCTCCGCTACCGGCGCCCGTGTTTTCACAGCCACCTCGGCCAACGGCCTGTTATATATGCACGAAGTTTTACATATGGCTTCCGGTGGACGTTTGCCGGTGGTAATGTGTAATGTCAACCGCGGGATTTTTGCCCCCTGGACCCTGTGGGCCGATCATCAGGACTCATTTGCCCAGCGCGATACCGGCTGGATTCAATATCACTGCTCCTCCAACCAGGAGGTGTTCAACACCATTTTACAGGCCTTCCGCGTGGCCGAACAGATCAATATCCCAGTAATGGTCAACTTTGACGGTTTTGCCATCTCCCATTGCCTGATGCCCCTTACTATACCACCCCAGGAGGATATTGATCGTTTCCTGCCCCCGCATGAACCGGAATGGCGGCTCGACCCGGCTCATCCCTCTTCCTTCAGCAATGTGACCATGGCGGCTGAATACGCACCCTTCCGCCAGATGCTGTCCGACGATATCATGGCCTCCATCCCGCTGGTAAAACAGGCGGCACAGGAATACCAGGATATCACCGGCATGTGGGATGGCGACACCATCGACACCTACCGGCTGGAAGATGCCGAAGTGGTAGCATTTGCGGTCAACAGTATGGCGGCGGAATTAAGACTTTCCGTCGATATTCTGCGTGAGCAGGGCGTTAAAGCCGGCCTATTACGGCCGCGCCTGTACCTGCCCTTCCCGACCGAGGATATCATCGATGCACTGCCGCAAAATGCTCAGGTGATGGTACTGGATCGCAACTATAACTTCGGCCACCCCGGCGGCATTTTGGCTTCCGAACTGAAAAGTGTGCTCTATGGCCGGCGCAATGACATCACGGTTAAAAACCGGGTAATAGGCATTGGTGGCATCGATCTGACCCGCCGCTTCATGGCCGACGAGATTCGCGCCATGATGGATGAATAAAAAGCATAGACCATGAAAGGAATGGATGAGATATGACTACCAGTATTAAAAAATTACCGGATATTGAGCTGGTTTTAAGCGGTAACGGGGCCTGCGGCGGCTGCCCGGCCACCATGGCCTTGCGCATCGTGGGCAAGGCTTTGGGTCCCAACGCCATTATGCTCTTGACCCCTTCCTGCTCAGTAGCCAGCATGGGCATGACCCCCAAGTTGGGCTATAACTGGCCCTGCATTAATATTACCTTTGCGACCGCTGGCTCTTCGTCCTCCGGTATTACCCACGCGGTTGAGATAATGAAGGAAAAAGGCCGCCTGCAAGGCGAACTGCCCACCGTATTCGCCTGGGTGGGAGACGGCGGGACCTATGACATCGGCTTCCAGGCGCTTTCGGCCGCAGCCGAGCGCAACGATAATTTCATTTTCTTTTGCTATAACAACGAAGCCTACAGCAACACCGGCGTGCAACGCAGCGGGGCCACTCCGCGCGGAGCCTTCACCACCACCACCCCGACCGGCAAACGTCAGCCCAAGAAAAACATGGCCCAGTTGATGCTGGAGCACAATATTCCCTATGTGGCTACCGCCACCGTGGCTTACCCCGGGGACCTGTACGACAAGGTGGTAAAAGCCAAAAACACCCCGGGCATGAAATACATCGAAATTCTGGCTCCCTGTTATCTGGGCTGGCAGTTCGATATGCCTGATACCGTGCAGATGAGCCGTATGGCGGTGCGCAGCGGGGCCTGGCTGTTGTGGGAAGCGGAGAATGGCAAGATCAGCTTTAACAACCCCAGCTCACTTATCATCAACGGAAAAAAAGGTGCTGCTCCGGTGGATGAATACGTAATGAAACAGGGTCGCTTCAACCGCCTGCTTAAAAGCCCGGACGCAGCGAGCCGCATCGCCGAAATTCAAGGTGACATCAATCGCACGATCGATTTTATGCGGGAACGGGCAAAGATTACGATTTAGCCTGAAAATGAAGTCGTGGAGACGGTTAAATTCAATTGATCTAATTAACCCAAAGTATTCAAGATCTCAATTAGCCAGAGCTCTCTTTAAGCATCGCAAGAAACTGCGGAGCAGTTTCTTGCGCACCGCTGCACCTAGGCGGGGGATTAGAATCCGCCGCCAGTTTTCTAAATAGGAACCTGATCGCTCAAGAAGCGGGGGGCATCTTTTCGCCTCGTTATTGCTTATTCAGGGCTTTTGAGGGGCAGGACATTATTTTTAAAGACGCAGTTGGCACCAGCCCAACACTCCTTGCAGGACTGCCTGGGTACGGACAGGGGTTTTTCTTTTAGCAGGGTGCGGGCCAGGGCCAGGGCATCCTTTACTGTATCGTTGGGGCCATCGATGGCAACCATGACTGATCCCTCTGAACCGTTCACTCCACCTGCAGCTACAATCGTAGCGGCAACCCCGAATAAAGTCTTGAGGGCATCTATCTCGGTATATATCCAGGCGAAGCCTGCGGGCAGGAGTGCCAAACCACAGCGCTGCCCCAGGCTGTAATCCAGCCGGTTAATACCCATCATCTGTGCAGCCGCCGTACAGGAAGGGATCATCTTTTCATGACCAACCGGTACCAGGAGCTTAGAGCCACGGGCTGCCAGGACACCAAAGGAGCCTCCTATCGTGCCTCCCATGGGGTTAGCCACCAGCACCCCGGCATTACCATTGGCATCAAAGGCATTGGCTCCCTTGACAAAAACATCATCCCGGCCAAAGTCTATTATGAACTCCTCCCAGGAGACTTCCTTTAATTGCCCGTTTTCCAGACAGAGGTTGGCAAAACGGGTATCGGCATCAGTAACGCAGGGCACTCCGCCACTTACGATACCGGCTGCGAACCGGGGTTTCTCATCTGCAGATATGAAACCAAGTTCCTCAGCGATATATGAGTTGGTGGTGCCCACACCGATAATCATCCGGCCATGGGTCATGGCACGCTGAAATCCTGGTTCATTTATGAGTCCACGGGCAATCAGGCGCTTGGCTCCTGCTGGGGACAAGGAGAAAGTCGCAATCATCATAACACCTTCCTGTTTATCAATAGTACCTTGACCGTAAGCCAGAGTTGGTCAAGTCTGTGGTCAAGTCTGTATTATTTTAACATGAATAAAAACCACCGAGGCATGATATTGAGATATATTTGCTTAATCATTTCGCTAATCTGGTATTTGTGATTTAGAACATGATAGTATATTATTTAGTAAATATCTCCAGATTATTGGGTGAGAATTTTACAGACCTTTTCGGAGGCTTGTTTGAAACGCTATAATAAACACAGGAAAGCAGGTACACCTGGTGAGTTTTCAACCGATAAAAACCAAAAAAATATATGAAGAAATTATGGAACAGCTTAAAGATATGATCAGCAGCGGGGAGCTTAAACCCGGTGAAAAACTGCCCTCGGAACGCGAGATGTCTGATTCGCTGGGTGTTAGCCGGGCATCCGTACGAGAAGCCTTAACCGCCCTTGAAGCGCTGGGGATTCTGGAAATCCGACCCGGTGAAGGTACGTTTGTCCGGGAAACCAGTGTATCCCGGATTTTTGAACCGCTGGCCATGGTGCTGGCGGTGGAGCGCAACCCCGGGGTACAGATGATGGAGGTCCGCCGAATACTGGAAACTGAAGCTGCAGCCCTGGCAGCTATGCGGGCCAGTGAAGAGCATCTTAAAAATATCGATGAAATTCTGGATAAAATGAAGAATTCCGATAGAATACCGGAGGCTGTAGATTATGACCTTAAGTTTCATTATTCGATAGCCGAAGCAAGTCAGAATACGATCCTGGTGAGAATGATGAACACCGTTGCCGACTTGATGCATCATGCTTTCAGAAGCAACCGGGAAAAATTCTATGCCGACCCCGTAAAGGGACAGCGAACCATCCACGAGCACGAAGCCATCGCAGCAGCTATTCGCGCCCGCAATCCGGGGCTGGCCCGAGAGAAGATGCTGGAGCATATCAATCATATCGAAGCAGATATTGAACACGGCCTTAACTACCAGAAGGTCGACTAGTCCTTATTTTATCATGCCCATCGCTCTATAGGTTGCCTCGTCCATTACTCCGGTGGGTTCAAGCTCATGCCATATTTGATAGTATTTTACGGCCAGTTCGGTCATGTTGCCGAACCGGCCGTCGGCCCGGTCAAAAACCAAACCCAGTTCTTTTAAACGACTTTGCACATACACTACTCTTTGTCCGGAAGCTTTCTTTTTTAAAGTCACCGGCTTCAGGTTTTCAGGAAACATCTTCCCGTTTTCCACAATCCTTACCGTTGTGCCCTCATTTACCCGCGGGTATAAATCCTCAACGTGGCTGTTCAACATGCGAATGCAGCCATGCGACGCAAAAGTACCTATTGACCCGGGTTTATTGGTGCCATGAATACCAAATATACCCCAGGGTACATTTAATCCCATCCAGCGCGTGCCAAAACCGTTGCCCCAGTTCAAAGATTTCTGTACGATTTTCCATTCTCCCAACGGGGTGGGAGTACTGCTTTTCCCTACCGCTACGGGATATTCTTTAACTACAAGGTCGTTTTGGTAGAGAACCAAACGGCGTTTGCTTACATCAATTTCTATTAGCAATCGATCCGATTTGCTTTTATTATTTTCAGCAATACAGGGTTCATTTGCTTCCCCATTCATCAAGGCTTCCCAAACGAGCTGCGTTACAATGCCATTATCTTTTAAACCGTGGGCAGTCTGAAACAGCTTGACTATCTTGCTGGTGGACTGGCTATAAACGCCATTGGGTTCAATATCATAACCCAATTCTTTAAGCCGGGCTTGTACCATCCAGACTGCTTCTCCTTCTATACAGGGATCACAGGGATAAAGATTAGGATAATCAGTACGGTCAATTTGCAGCGGAGTAACAGGTTTCTGTTCCTGAACTGTTTTTTTATCCTCGGCAGCCATGATAGTTCCGTTGAACAAAAACAGACCCAATATTAATCCAGTCATCACTTTGCGCAACACCGAATAACCTCCCGTTGATTAATTTTTAAGCATCAGCGGAAACTGCGGAGCAGTTTCAACACACCGCTACAACGAGGCGGGAGATTAGACCCCGCCGCCTGTTGTGTTAATGGGAATCCGACCGTTTAAAGAAGCGGAGGACATCTTTTCGCCTCGTTACACCTTTCTATTCTGCCCCATAATTGCGATAATAATTAATCAGCTCCTGATTAAGTAATACATGATTATGCCGGTATTACTCATTCAGGAGCTGATTGATAGTAACGGAAATGGTTACGTTTAC
>JAQUXM010000015.1:25828-36727 GCA_028692415.1 Syntrophomonadaceae bacterium
TTACACCTTTCTATTCTGCCCCATAATTGCGATAATAATTAATCAGCTCCTGATTAAGTAATACATGATTATGCCGGTATTACTCATTCAGGAGCTGATTGATAGTAACGGAAATGGTTACGTTTACTCTCCATTATTTGATTACTGGTCTTTGGCACCCATGGTCATAAGCTCGGGAAGGCTTACAAAACGATATCCTTTAGCGGTAAGAGACTTTATTATTAATTCACTGGCTTTTACATCCATCCACCTTGTCTTGCTGACCCCATCATGAAGCAAAATAATGCCGCCCGGGCCAATGTTTTCTTCCACCCGCCGGGCCATTAATTCAGGTGTCGGAGCATTCTTATTGTCGCCGCAGATGGTCCACATAATCGTTGTATTACCATTTTTTTCAGCCGCTGTAAGAATATCGCCTCCTATAAAACCTCGGGGCGGACGGAAAAGATCAGTTTTCTGCCCGCTTATCTTATCCATGGTCTGATCCCATTGCTTTAGCTCCGAAAGGATTACCGCTTCCTCTTTTTCTTTTAGATTGCCATAATGATGGTAGCTATGATTGCCCACAGCATGACCTCTTTTCAGCACATCCCGGACAATCTCCGGATATTTATCCATTTGAGTGCCAATCATAAAAAAGCTGGCCTTAATATCATATTTATCCAAAATATCGAGAAGCGCAGGGGTATAGGTGGGGTGAGGACCATCATCGAAAGTAATGGCCACGACCTTCTCTTTTGTCTCTATTTCATATATCAAGCGCGACTCAAAATAGGGAGTTGAAAGAGAATCGTTGGGTATGACCAGCCATAAAAGCATGATAGAAATCCCACATAGAGCAAACCAAAAACCCTTGAACCGCAAAATTGCGCCTCCCCCAAACACCATTTTGATAAATATGGTTTAAACATCTGAAGAAACTGCTGAGCAGTTTCAACGCACCTACAACGAGGCAGGGATTATAACCAGCCATCTGTTTTGTTACTAGGAACCCGACCGTTTAAAAGAAGCGGGGGAGATCTTTTTGCCTCGTTATATCGACAGACCGGGCCAAAGAAGCAAAGAGCCGGGCCATAACCATCATTCCATCGCTTTTCTAAGTAGTGTAACTTATGGCCGGGCATAGGATTCGTGTTTATGTAAGCAAATCCTGAATGAAGATATCCTTCTCAGTTTTGAGATCTATAAACTTATCACCAATTCGCACCAGCGGGCGGGTAGGATCAAGCTCATTGATCAACACAACTGTAGCCTTTTCACCGTTATTTAATAAAACCGTTTCGCCAATGCTGATATCAAGGATATAAGTGAACAAGCGCCTGGCCACCATCGGCTCCAAATGACCAAGGGTACTTTTCACAATATGATCAATAGCCTTGAGCAGTGGCATTTTCGGGCGATAAGCACGATCGGAAGTAAGGGCGTCAAAAACATCGGCTACCGCAATAATATTGGCAAAAAGGGTTATGTCTTTACCCTTGGCCTTTAAGGGATAACCATGACCATCCTGATGTTCGTGATGTTGAAGCACTGCTGTTGATATATCAGGATCCGGGAGTTTAATATCGTTCACTATCCGATAACCATATATGGGGTGATTTTGAATTTCCTTAAACTCTTCCTCATTCAGGGGACCGGGTTTATTAATAATCTCAATGGGTATTTTACATTTACCAATATCATGAAGCAGTCCGGCGATGCCAAGATTCTTGAGTTGTTTATCCGAAAGTTTCATGGCTTGGCCTATTTTTATCGACATAACCCCTACTGATACCGAATGTTGCAGGGTATATTCGTCTTTATTTCTAAGGTTTAGGAGGTGCTTCATGACATTGTTCGTGCCCGTTACTTCCGGTAATAGTATATCTATACTCTCATTTACCTCGCTGGGTTTTACCATATGGCCTGCAGAAACTGCCGCCATCATATCACGAATATTCTCAACTGTATTGGAAAAAACCTCGGGTAAACGTGTATCCTCATTTTTAGATGAAGAACCAGAATTACTACTACTGCTTTCATCCTCTAGAACAAAAATATGCTCATAACCTCGCTGTAAAAGCTGTTGCAGATGGAACTCTTTAAGAATTATTCCTCTTGGCATCAATAAACGTCCATCTGAGCTATATAAATCCTTGGCCAAGGTTTTCCCTAGAGGAAAAGTTGCTAAATCAACACGTATCAACATACTATCCTCCGTCCATGTTACGAAAATATACGATATCCTATTTTGATAATTGTACCATAAGATAGACTCTATTTAAAACTTGGATATATTATTGTCGAAAATTGATAATTCGAATATTTATGATAAAAGTGCACACTATAGTACTGGGAAAAAATATTTTAGAAAGGAGTTAAAAAAATGAACTTGAACCACTTGGAACTTCAAAGTCTCCGCCATCTAATCGGATCTCACATGATGATGGAAAAGAAAATGAATTTTTATGCTGATGAGGCTCAAGATCCTCAATGCCGGCAAATGTTTTCACAATCGGCCAAATCTGCCAGCCAAACTGCACAAAAGCTTCGGGCATTTTTAGGATAGGAGATGAATTTAGAAAATGAACAAACACATGCAGGATAAAGAAATGGTAAATGACGTGCTGTCCATGACCAAAAGTGGTTTAACCACCTACACCAATTATATCGCCGAAACCTCCAACCAGCAGTTAAGACAAACACTGCAGCAAATCAGAAACTCCGATGAACAATTCCAGTATCAGCTATATCAAATGGCCGAACAGAAAGGTTTTTATAGACCGGCTTCGCCTGCTGATGCCCAAGAGATACAAGAGGTTAAATCGCAGTTGGGCTCTTAATGATCGACTAAAAAGGAGCGGTTATCCGCTCCTTTTTTTGTCTATTGCTGTTATTATCCTATCTCACCCGATGTCCCGTTTCAATCTTTTTGGACCGGTGTTTTTGGGGACGCGGCGGACGGCTGCCTTTCTTGCCACGTTCAAAAGCAATAAAGGCCTGGTAAACCTCATCTATACTGGACATCGGCACCTCTACATAGGTGGTGTTGCTGTTAATTTCTATATCGCCTATTTGTTTTGGGTTAAGTGAAGTATTGGCCGTAAGCAATTCCACTAAACGTCGGGGATGAATACCCTGCATTCTTCCTGCCGGAAGCTCTACATGGGCAGTAATACCACGGTCAGTTTCATCAAACTCCGTTGTTTCCAAATCAGGTGTATCATCGGCCATAATTTTCAAAGCTGCTGCCAGCAAATTCTTGGCTTCCTTTTGCTCCAAAATTTTAGCGGCCATATCCAAATAAATCTCGCCCGGCTCTTCAGCTGCTTTGAGCAAGCGGTCCAGCAGCAAATCCTGGTGACGTTGTACGGCCTCCTGCAAGGTCGGCAATACTCCGGGCTTCATTCGCTTACCGGTGTGCCTCTCGATCAGCCGCAACTGGCGCAACTGGGAAGGTTCCACCAGGGTAATCGCGACCCCGGTCCGCCCTGCCCGACCGGTACGGCCAGTACGGTGAATATAACTATCCAACTCTTCCGGTATATCATAATTAAAAACGTGCGTAACCAACTCGACATCCAAACCCCTGGCCGCCAGGTCAGTAGCTACCAGAATCCTGGCATTGCCCGTGCGAAAACGATGCATCACACTGTCCCGCTCCCGCTGTGACATGTCGCCATGCAGAGCATCAGCCGTGTAACCCCTGGAATTAAGTATCCTGGCTAATTCATCAGCACTCCGTTTGGTTCGGCAGAATATCAGACTGACCGGTGGCTGTTCAACATCCAAGATGCGGCACATGGTTTCCACTTTACGGCGAGGGTTAACCTGATAGTAAACCTGCTCTATCACCGGCACCGTTCTTTCTGGTGACTCGATCAGTACAATCTCCGGTTTATGCATAAATTTTTGGCCAAGCTCCCGTACTTCATCGACCAGCGTGGCTGAAAAAAGAAAGGTCTGGCGCTCCTGAGGACACTGCTGCAAAACCGTCTCTATATCAGGCAAAAAGCCCATATCAAGCATCTCATCAGCCTCATCAATAACCACGAAACTTAAACTTCCAAGCTTAATTGAACCACGACGCAAGTGGTCAAGTAAACGTCCCGGAGTCCCAACAATTATTTCCGGTCGGCGCCCCAAAGCCCGCATCTGAATCTCAATGGACTGCCCTCCGTATACGGATAGGGCATTTAGTTGCAAAGCCTTGCCCAGGGAAGCAATCTCTTCCCGCACCTGTACTGCCAATTCCCGGGTGGGGCAGATAACTAAAGCCTGTATGCCTCCCCCTTTGCGAACCTTGTTAAGGATGGGTATCCCAAATGAAGCGGTTTTGCCGGTTCCGGTCTGCGCCTGGCCCATAACATCCAGGCCGGCTATGGCTAAAGGAATGGTTTTTTGCTGGATAGGAGTGGGCTGTTCAAAACCTTTCTCATCTATCATCTTCAGCAGGTCTTCTTTAAGACCCATACTGTTAAATCCTTCGTTGTTCAATAATTTGCTCCTCCTTGCATTATATAACATCGTTTTATACTATAACACACTTTATCGCGAACTTCCATTGCATAGCCAGTAACAGGTATATTTCATCAAGAAAGTACTTTTCAGGAACCGCCCGGCAAGTATCCGGATTCACTGGATTCAGCCAAATTACCAAGGCTATTGGATTAATATTCCAGGGATAGCTTTTATGAAGATCCAAAGAATAATCTGCAAAAGCTTTATTATACCTGGAAACAAGTTTTATCCAAATAAACCAAATTGCATAAGGAGAATGATTATGAAAGTAGCATTATTGTCACCAATCGCCTGGAGGACTCCACCCCGGCATTACGGCCCCTGGGAAAGAGTAGTTTCCCTGCTGGCGGAAGGCCTGGTTAAAAAAGGTCTGGATGTAACCCTTTTTGCTACCGGGGACTCGAAAACCTCGGGCCGGCTTGACTATGTCTGCCCGCTGCCCTATGAAGAAAATCCCAATATAGACCCCAAAGTATGGGAAGCTTTGCATATTGCCCATCTTATGGAGCAGGCATCAAAGTTTGATATCATACATAATAATTACGACTTCTTGCCTCTTACCTACAGCCGTCTGATTAATACTCCAATGATAACTACCATTCACGGTTTTTCATCCAGTAAAATACTCCCGGTCTATCGAGCATATAACCAGGGTAATTACTATGTTTCCATTAGTAATGCTGACCGCAGCCGGGAGCTTGCCTATTTTGGAAATGTTTATCATGGTATTGATCTTGATGAATTCACTCTTCGCCCGGAGCCAGGCGATTATCTTCTATATTTCGGACGTATCCATCCTGACAAAGGCACTGCCGAGGCGATTGAAATCGCTGGCAAATCAGGCCGCAAACTTATTATAGCGGGTATCATTCAGGACAAGGAGTATTACAACCAGAAGGTTTTTCCTCACATTGACAACCGGAACATTGTCTACTGGGGTTCGGTAGGACCGGAACAGCGTGATGACCTGCTGGGCAATGCCTATGCCCTGCTGCATCCGATTCACTTTAATGAACCTTTCGGGCTAAGCGTAATCGAAGCCATGGCCTGCGGCACACCGGTGATAGCTTTTAATAAAGGTTCCATGCCTGAAGTAATAAAGGATGGTGAGAGCGGATTCTTAGTGGATAATGTAGATATGGCCTGTCACAAGTTAAACCAAATTCCATCTCTAAAGCGAAGCCGCTGTCATGATTGGGTGCTGGAGCGTTTCAGCCAGGATAGGATGGTTGAAGATTATATTGCCCTTTATGAACAAATAGTAAGGTAGGGATAGTCCCCGCAGGGGGCAACCTTATTCGTGTGCGCAGCAAACACCGTAGTCCCCGCAGGGGGCATCCTTATTCGGGTGCGAAGCATACACCGTAGTCCCCGCAGGGGGCATCCTTAATTGTGAGCGCAGAGGGTACAAGGCCTTCCCTAAAGGGTGAGAATGTCCAGTTATTATCCCGTTACTTCCCCAGGAAGAAAACCGAATAGGTGCCAGCTCCTACATGTGAGCCAATAGCAGCTCCAATCTCGGAAATTACAAATTCTTTGCATCCGAAACGCTCTTCAATCATCTTCTTGATTTCCAAAGCTCCTTCATAATCAGCTGAATGGTTGATTCCGATCAACTGCTGGGGAAGGTCGCCTCCCCTGTTTTCCATGATTTCCAGCATCCGTTTTTTGGCTTTTTTGAGACCATGAGAAACATCCAGCGGCGCGATTTTTCCATCCACAAAATGCGCTATTAATTTGATATTAAGAAAAGATCCAACCGCAGCCGAGGTCGCCGTAATGCGTCCTCCTCTTTTTAACATTTCGAAATTACCAACTATAAAAATATGTTGGATACGGGCAATATTATCTTCAATGACCGCAATGACTTCTGCTTTACTCTTACCAGCCTTTACCGCCTGCACAGCTCTTATGACTGTCAGCCCATACCCCACCGATGCACTCAAGGAATCAATGACAGTTATTCGCTCAGGCGCCACCATATCCCTTGCTATACAGGCTGATTGGTAGGTGCCGCTTAACCCGGAAGAAAAGGCAATATATATAATCTCCGCATCGCTTTCATTTACTACCTTGCTGAATTCGTTCTGATATTCATGGGGTATAATCTGTGCCGTGGTAGGCATTACACCAGGTTCGGCAATTAGCTCATAGAACTGACTCGGGGTAATATCCAGCCTATCCCGGTAAGTCTTATCCTTAATAATTACTGGCATATGAAAAAGTTTAACTCCCAGTTCATCCAGCAGAACACGATCCAGATCACAGCCATTGTCAGCATATATCCTAATATCCGGCACCAATCTCCCCTCCCCAAATTCCCCAAATAAACCGCTTCCTAAATATTAGCTTTTTTTAAATAGATATTCAACCGTGATACAAGCATAATTAAGAAGTCCAGCTATTTATTAACTCAACTTTTGCAGTTGACCGGTTAATGCGGCAAAGAAACGATTGTTTTGCAATTCTGTCAGGGCGATGGCTTCGCTTGCAATCTTCATGGGTATTTAACCCGCCACGATAAACGAAAAGCGTTAGAGCATTTTTCATTTACGCGGCAATGACCAGGGAAGATTGCCGCGTCGCTTACGCTCCTCGCAATGACAAATACGCGAGTTTTCATAGCAATGACTTCGGCACTACCGTGCTGCAATAAGTCAACTTCGAAAGTTGACTTATTAACTACATAGTGCTGTGATAGCAATTACCAAGATTTCTTATACTATCTATATTCAAAGTGCTATACTTTCTCTTAGTATCCTTGAAATTTGCCATATTTACACTCTTCTTTAGCTAGATGACTAACTCCCTTTTAAAAAATAAAGGAGATCCAGCAAATGACCAAGCTTAAGAATTCAATAGCCAGTCCCCTGTTACTTTTTTCCCTGTCGGTACTTATGATGGGCCTATACAACGGTCTTTATGACCCTTCTTTCAACAACTATCTGGCTCAGGTTCATCACCTGAGTGAAGTAGCCAGAGGAGGCCTGGAATTTCCCCGGGAGCTGCCTGGATTTTTAATCGTTTTTGTTTTTATCGCGCTGATTTTTTTACCCGATACCAGGATTGCCATGTTCGCCACCCTAATGGTGGGGATCTCTCTCTGGGGCCAGGGTTTTATGGCTCCGGAAATGAAACAGGTAGTTTTCTGGATGCTGCTATGGAGCACTGGCGCTCACCTGTTTATGGTCTTGAAATCTTCCATTACGCTGCGTTTGGCAGAGGAAGGACGAGCCGGACAGCTATTGGGGCGACTGGGCGCTCTAGAAGCGGGCGGAACTTTATTCGGCATGCTGTTGGTTTATTGGGGGGTTTCCCGTTTCGATTTCTCCTTTGCCTTAATTTTCGGAATAGCTGGAACCTGCGCTTTACTTGCTGCCATCTGCTTATTTATGATCAGGCCGGTACCTTTAAAAAGGGCACCGCGCAACTTAATGCTCAAGAAAAAATATCTCCTGTATTATGTTCTCTGCATGGTGTTCGGGGCTCGCAAACAAATATTTATGACTTTTGCCCCCTGGGTGCTTATTAAAGTTTTTAACAGCGGAGTACAGACTTTTGCTTTGCTGGGAATAGTGGGAACTGTAATCAGTCTTTTTTTTAGACCATTATTGGGGAAAGCTATTGATAACTGGGGAGAAAGAATCATCATTTTCAGTGAATCAGTGATTCTGGTGATTATTTGCGTGCTTTATGGTTTTGCGACCCAATGGTTTCCAGCCCGCATGGCATTTGGAATCGTAATGATTTGTTACATAATTGATCAATTGCTGTTTGCGGTAACGATGGCCCGGACCACTTATCTTAACCGTATTGCGGAATCCCCGGTTGATCTTGGCCCCACCATATCTATGGGAACCACTTTGGATCATGCGGTATCGATGAGTACGCCGGTGTTGGGCGGAATTCTCTGGGCAAGCTATGGTTTTCAATGGGTTTTTATCGCCGCTGCGGTCATCGCTTTAATAAATATGGGTTTTTCTTTATTGATACCAAGGTTAGGGGAAGAGGACAACTCCCTGGCGACAAAAAGCTGAGCATTTTTTAAGCATTGGAAGAAACTGCGAAGCAGTTTCGCACCGCTGCAACGAGGTGGGGGATTAAAACCGGACCGCTTAAAGAAGCGGGGGACACATTTTCATCTCGTTATATGAATATTTAACGCAATAGTATATTATTAGGGTAAGTTGTAAATAGTTATAAGATCGGAAGAAACTGTGGAGCAGTTTCTTCGCACCGCTGCAACGAGGTGGGGATTAGAACCCGCCACCTGTTTTGTTGATAGGAATCCGGCCACTTAAAGAAGCGAAGGACATCTTTTTACCTCGTTATTAATGAGCACCCGGCCAGGGTATAAAATCAGGAGGATAAGCAATGTCACCGAAACTGAAAAAAGAGATTAAAAATAAGCAGGAAGAAGTAAGCATGATGCTCGAATCTACAATTAATAAAGAAAATTTAAAAAAGCTCAAGTTTAAAGACCCGGTCAGCGGCTTTACGCATTTACTGGGGGCTTTACTTTCGGTTTGGGGGCTGTATGTTCTGATTACCCACGCACCGATATATGCTGGTGCCAGGTATTTGGTCGCGCTTTCGATCTTCGGAGCCAGTTTGATTCTGCTCTACAGTGCCAGTGCAACATACCACTTGATCGTAGCCCCGGAAAAAACCACCATGGTTCTCCGCCGCATCGACCACATGATGATTTATGTGCTGATTGCCGGCAGCTATACCCCCATTTGTCTTATTTCATTGGAGGGAGTATGGGGTACGAGCATGCTTATTGCTATCTGGATTTTAGCTTTTATCGGTATGATACTTAAACTGTTTTGGTTCAATGCTCCCCGCTGGTTATCCACTCTTTTTTATATTATTTTAGGCTGGATGGCGGTATTTGTTCTTTTACCCCTATCCCGAGCACTCTCGTGGGGAGGAATGACTTACCTTTTCCTGGGCGGGCTGGCCTATACCGTCGGTGCCGTTATTTATGCCACCAAATGGCCTCGCTTTAACTGGCGTTATTTTGGTTTCCATGAAATCTTTCATCTCTTTGTCATGGCAGGAAGCTTTCTCCATTATTGGATGGTATTTAGATACATTGTATATATCTAAATGACGTAAGGTGTTAGGTGTTAGGATTAAGGAGTATTTTTTAGCTTTCTTTATATCTTCTTTAATATACCTTCTTCAATAAAAAGGTATTTGTATAACTGCGCTAAGCGTTCCACGCCCCGTCAACCGATAGAATCTGCCCGTTTACATAAGAAGCGTCCTTACTTAAAAGGTAAACACAGGCAGCTGCAACATCCTCAACCTGGCCCAAACGACTTGCCGGTATTTGCTCGGCCAGCCAGTTCCTGTCTTCCTCATCCAATTCATGCAGCAACATATCCGTTTCGATCGGACCAGGAGCAATTGCATTTACAGTAATCCCGGAAGGTGCTGCCTCCCGGGCCAGGGATTTGGTCAAGGCAATCAGTCCCCCTTTGGAAGCCGCATAGACCGCTTCACAGGCAGCGCCCCGCAAACCCCAGATGGAGGCAATATTGACTATTCTTCCAAAACGCTGAGCGATCATGTTGGGAAGCACCCGGCGACAGCATAGAAAAGGCCCCTTGAGATTGGTAGCCATTACTTGGTCCCATTGTTCAACACTGGTATCCTGAAATAAAGCCCGCAGAGAAACTCCCGCATTATTTACCAGCATGCTGATTTTACCCAGTTCTTTTTCCACCTGACTGAACATCTTTTCCACATCGTCTTCTCTGCTTACATCAGCCTTTACGGCCAAAGCCGAAACCCCTATTCCCTGTAACGCTTCTATTAGTTTCCCAGCTTCATTTTCAGAGTAATGATAATTAATGGCCAGCTTTGCCCCTTCCATGGCCAGAGCTTGAGCAATGCCATTACCAATGCCTCTGGAAGCTCCCGTAACCAGACACACATGACCTCTCAGTCTAAGATTTGGCATAGAGACCCTCCTATCCAAAAGTAGTATTTTAAACATCGGAAGAAACTGCGGAACAGTTTTAACACACCGTTATAACGAGGCGATTTGGATTAGAACCCGCCGCCTGTTTCGTTAATAGGAACCCAAGCGTTTACGTTTAAAGAAGCGAAGGACATCTTTTCGCCTCGTTATACCGATCTTAAGAGATTATTTGCAGTAATTATATTTCATCACCAGCTCTTATCCAAGCAAGCGATCGGACAACCCAAGAATAAATGGGAGGCTCAAAATAAATAAAGATACAGAAAAGAAAACTGTCTTCTATCGCTAAATGCTTTTGAAGACAGTCACTATCCTGATATTTAAAAGGGTGGCGGAGAAGGAAACTGAGTACCGGGTATACCATCAAACTCAACAAACTCTTAACAAACCACCTGAAAAACATATTT
>JAQUXM010000128.1 GCA_028692415.1 Syntrophomonadaceae bacterium
CCATGAGTGTGCACCTGTTTGCCGGCTATCCTGTAGCAACTGGAGAAGGCGGGGAAGAAGCGGAAATATTAACCACTGCCCGGATTGCCTGGAGCTATTATGGCAGTAGCTGTTCTGAGGATGAAGCGTGGCAGCCGCTGGAGATAATCGAGGATCAAACCCGGCATTTTTATAAAAATGGACGTATCATCTTTCAGGTGCCCGGCCTTATGAAAGCCGGGAAAATTGGCCTGGATGGGGATCGGCCCCGCTATCTGCTCTGTGCGGAATTAGTTGCGGAGGGATATGAAATTGCCCCCCGCATCCAGGAGATTACCCTTAACACCGTTCCGGCCGTCCAACGCCAGACCCTGGCAGAGTTCAGCAGCTTTTCCAGCAGCGGACAGCCCGGCCAGCAATTCATAGCCCGCAGCTATTTGGCGCTTTACGGTGACATCCGGGTACAGGTTCAGGATCAAGAAGGCTGCTGGTATCCCTATGAGGAATGCGAGGATCTATCAGGGTTTGGGGGAGATGATCCGGTTTATGTCATGGAGCGGGATCATATATCCGGGCAGTTGTCCATATATTTTGGTGATGGCAAGACCGGGAGGTTGCCGCCGGCCGGGGAGAATAATATTCGCCTCCTGGCGGCTATGCCTGATTTGTACAACGAGGGGTGGCTGGGCAGCAGCAATGGCCTTCCCGGCCAGCGCTTGCGGCTGCCGTACAGCCCGGTAGTGGCAGAGAGCTTTAAAATCCAAATCAGCAAAAGACTGCCAGGCAGTTCCCAGATAGTTTGGGAAGAATGGCAGCGGGTTGAAAACTTTGATGCATCCGGTCCAACAGACCGCCATTTTATAATTGAGCAGGATAACGGCAAAATCGTATTTGGTAATAATGAAAAGGGTCTTATTCCAGAACCGGGGGAAGAATTCAACATTCGTCTGCTGGCTGGACAGCTTGGCGGCGGCGAGCGGGGGAATGTCAAGGAAGATGAAATCAACCGCATCATTAGGCCCGGGGTTGAATGGCAGAGTCTGGAACTGAGCAATCATTTCCCGGCCTGGGGCGGCAGCGAGCCGGAAACCTTGGATGAAAGCAAACTTAGGTTATACAGGGATATGAAAAAGTCATATCGCGCAGTCAGCAGCGAGGATTTTGCAAAGATTGCGCTTAATACACCGGGCTTGCGGGTTGCCCGCGCGCAGGCGATACCTTTATTTGCCATTGATAAAAGCGGCCATCCGGTCAATTCGGCTGAGGCGCAGGTAAGCGTTGTGGTAGTGCCTTTCAGTAATGTTAAAAAGCCGCAGCCCAGCACTGGTTTCCTGGAGACGGTACGCCGTCATCTGGACAAGCACCGTTTATTGTGTACGGAAATACATGTAATCGGGCCGGAATACATCAAGGTCAATGTTTATGGGGTGATAGTGGTTAAACCCGGCTTCAAGCTCAGTGCGTCAAGAATTGAAGGCAGCCTCGAAAAGTTTCTGCAGCCGGTGGATAGCACTGAGCCTTCCCAGGGCTGGGTATTCGGGCGGACGGTTTATAAGGGTGATATCTACGAAGTAATCAACCGCATTGAAGGGGTTGAATATATAAAAGAACTGTGGCTTAATGCCGAGGGAGCAGGAGTACGCAAGGATCTTAGCGGGGATATTCAGATACCCCCACATGGACTGGCCTATCTGGGTGAATGTGAAATGGAGATTATCCAGTTAAGCGATCTGTAGTTGTAATGCCTGAAGGAGAGTGCAATGAACGGTCAATTTAATTTTTTTTCCTTGAACAAACCGGCTGACTGGGCAAGAGGCCTGGCTGAGAATCTGGAGTTCGGGGAGCGCGGGATTTTTTTAAGAAAAACGGAACGCTATGGGATTTATCGCGTTATAAACCCGGGTCAGATCAATCTGCCCGCCGAAATTTGTGATTTTACGGTGGGCAAATATGGTCTGCTTTATTTCCTGGATGAGTATGGAAACCTGTGGAATTATGATTATGACAATGACAATAAAAACCTGCTTTTTGCAGCAGGACATGGAATGTTCAGCCATCACGCGCTCATGGCGGCCGGAGACAGCACCATATTCCTAGCCGACCGGGCCGGTGAAGCAAGAGTCTGGGCCTTTGCCCTGGCCAATGGGCAACTGCTCTGGCGGCTGGATAATCTCAGCGAGAGCGCCAACTATGGCTGGTTTCCCCTGGATATTAGTGCCGGTCCCAATGGTCATATATTTGTCCTGGCTGCTTTAAGGCGTACTGACACCAGCGATTGGGAGCTGGAGCTCGAATACGCCGAACCATTGGGCGTAATAAAGATTGATGAGAGCGGCAATATTGCCGGGATCTATAGAAATCTGAATTTTGCCGGTTGGGGCGGGAGCGAAGATGGGGTTCCGGGACAGTCAGTCTCTATTGCTGCGACCCCGGATAATGGATTTTGTATATTAATTGGACCTGCCAGGGTGCCTGGGCCGGGCAGGGTGCAGGAAGCTGCCGCCCAAGAGCGGGAGTACGAGGCCAGGCCAGCGATGTTCATCTATGATCAGGATGGCGAACGGATCAATTATTGGCGTTTGCAGTCACCGCTTCATCCCTCTGGATTATGTATGGACCGGGATCATTATATTTATATTGGCGATGGGCGGCAATTGGAGCCGGAGGCTGAGGATGACCGGTATGTCCACAGATTCTTGCCAAGCGGCAAGTTTGCCGGTTATTTGGAAGGTTTCCAGGGGAAAAGCGGGAAATTATTGCGGGATGCCAGGAACCGCCTTTATATATGGGATTGGCAGGCGAAATCCCTGCACATCATGGCTATGAAAAACGTGGTCGAGAAAGACCAACTCGGAGGAGCAACCAGAGGGGTTTATCTTTCTGCGGCTCTGGACAGCACCGTGATGGAACTGCAGTGGCACCGAATTACGATGGAGGCTGAAATACCAGAGGATACGCAAATTCAGCTTTCCTATCTGGCATCGGATCGGAAAGAATTGATTATTGACGGGCACTATGTGAACCTGGATGATTTTATCAAGAACGAGCAGATAGGTATGGAAGAAAAATTGCGGGCTTTGGAGCCTTACTGGTCAAAGCCGCTGGTCAATCCCCGCGATGCGCTTTTACAAGCTCAGGGACGTTTTCTCTGGCTAAAGATTGAATTTAATGGCAGTGAGTGGCGAACCCCCCTTTTAAGCAAGCTGCGGGCCTATTTTCCCCGCTCCTCATACTTGGATTATCTGCCTGCGGTTTACCAGGATGATAAAGAAAGCCGGGACTTTTTGGAACGATTTCTATCCCTGTTTTCAACTTTTCTCCTGGATATGGAGGAAGAGATATATGATATAGCGCAGCTTTTTGATGCTCGGGTGGTATCCGGTCCTTTTCTGAAGTGGCTGGCGGGGTGGCTGGACATTGCAGTTGATGAAAGCTGGGAGGAAGAAACCCTGCGGCAGTTGATAATAAAAGCGCCCGAGCTTTATCGAAAGCGGGGAACCAGGCAGGGGATTGAGGAAATATTAGCCATATATGCAGGAGAAAGGCCGTTTATTGTCGAACATTTCCAGTACAAATACCTGCAGGAAGATATCGCAGTTAAAGACTTGATGACCCGTTTATACGGACAGGACCCGTATTGTTTTCACGTGCTGCTGAAACATGAACAGGTGCCGAACGCAGCCAGGCATGAAGGCATACAGAAGATTCTGGATGAAGAAAAACCGGCATTTACCGAAGCCCGGCTGGTGGTTTTGCAGCCCTGGATTTATATGGATATGCATACTTATCTGGGGATAAATACTTACTTGTCAGAGCTTTCGCTTCTGCGCCTGGATCAAAAATCGTCGATACCCTACAGTTCATTGTTGATCGATGTAGATCGCAACAATCGCTTTGATATACACAGCCGGGTGGAATTGGATGCGCAAATTAAATAAACCGGGCAGGTCGGGAGAGCGGCTCCATGAACCCGGGATAATTTTGGGGAGGGGAAATATTTATGAAGAATGCCAGGTATTATCCTTATGAAAGGAACCGCTATTTTTACGGTAAATTGCTTACCGTGCGGGATTTTGAATCCGAGCAGAAATACTTTAATGACAAACGGCGTTTAAGCAACCGCTTGCTGCATGGCAGCGGGGTGGCTTGCGGACTGCAGGTGGTTGCGGTGGATGATAAAACCATTTCCCTGGAAACCGGAGTAGCGATAGACTATGCCGGCCGGGAGATCGTGGTGGCAGCCCCGTTTACCCAGAAATTGTCCATGATCGAAGGTTTTAGCAATAATGAGTCGGCACAGAATATATACCTTTGCATTGCCTATGACGAAAAAGGCAAAGAACCGGTACATTCAGTAGCAGGTTCTTCCACCCGCCCCGAGGAAGTGAGCGAATACAACCGGATTCAAGAGAGCTATCGGCTGTTTATTCGCGAAGAAGCCCCTGATCATACCACATATGGGTTCTCCCGCCTGCTTGAAGACGTGGACTTGATCTACCAGGACAAGCAGCTAAGAATATGGCAAAAATCGCCCCGTTATGTTAATCCATCCTCCTCGTTCAACCTGCGCCTGGTTATCGAAAAAAATCTGCAGCTGCCCCGCCTGGAAATAGAATATGTGATTTCTTCAGAGTGTTTTACAGACATTGATGGTAATTCTGAAGTAAAGGTTCATTTTATGGAACCGGAGCATGGCGGGGAAACCGAATATGAATTGAAGATCCCACTGGATGTCCGAAGCGTGCCGGATACCGTCGATCGAATCTTAATCAAAAATAATCGCGTAAGGATAAAGATAGGGGAACGCGAGTTTGAAGTAGAGGCCCCGATCAACAGCGCAGTGCAAATATACAGTTCGGATATTAAAGAGAAATTGATGCGCAATTACCGGGAAATGAACCTTGATCAATATCTGGAGGCATTGCCGGAACAGCCCATATACCTGGCCAAGATCAGCCTGCTGCAGATTGGCCCCACCTTTATGATTGAAAAGGTTGAGCCGCTGCCGTTCAATGAATACATATACAATACCTCCAATTTATATACATTAGGGCTGCTGAACCAGGCTAAGCAGAGCAACCTCAAATTCACTTCGCGGGGAACGGTTGCTATGCTGCCGCCCGGTGGGGAGCCGCGGTTTCAGGTTAAATATGATCAAAATAATCAGGAATTTGATTTTCGCCTGGGTATTCCCCAGATCGAGCCGCCACTTGGCGATATAAGCAATAGCGGGCTGGTGGAAATAGAACTGGAGACCAGTCTGAAGGCGGGCAAGAGTTATTTTTCTGAAGAAATCAGTCACGGTTTGGGTGCCGGACCGGTTTTGATTATTACCGGTGTGGAGGAAAGCACCGATGAAGAATTAATGGAGATACCTCAGCATAGCGAGCAGATATTTTTTGGCGCTTATGAAGTATTCCACAAAAGCCCTTACGACTCCATTGCGCCCCGTTTGGCAATTGGCAGCGTTGTTTACCCGCAGAAGGGAACCTTCCGGATCGGGGTCAGATGCCAGACCAACAAAATCACGCAGGTGCGCATCAGATGGTGGGCTTACCGGAAGTCGACAGAGATCTAGAGGGAGGCGTGAGCGTATTGAATTCAGGCAGAGTTCGTTTATTTATCGGATTGTTAGTAATCATCACTATACTGGCGGTTCCTGTTTTTGCCTCAGATAAGCCGCAGGATGCCAAGATAAACCTGGACCCTTCTGATAACCAGGGGCATAAGTTCCGCCTGGCCTATTGTGAAACCGAACCTTTCACAAATTATGCCGGGACTTTTTACGGATTGCTCAAGGGCTTGGAAAAACTGGGGTGGATAAGCAATATTGAAGGCTTGGAGTATATCCAGGGTCAATCTGACACCAAGGCCATGTGGAACTGGCTGGCCACCCATGATGTTTCGCCTTATCTCGAATTTGTCGGTGACGCCCATTTCACTTTGAGCCTGATGGAAGGTGAGCAGCCTGAAACCATGGTAATCCAGCGTTTGCAGAACCAGGATATTGATCTAATCATCGGCATGGGGACCAGGGCCGGTAAGGCTGTAGCCAATGACCAGCACCAGGTTCCGGTGGCAGTTTTCTCGACCAGCAACGCGGTGCGCTCCGGCATCATCAAAGAGGAGAATGATTCGGGCAACCCGCATGTCTGGGCCCATATGGACTCTCGTCTTTACCAGCGGCAAATCTCGGTTTTCCATGACATCTTCCAATTCAAAAAAATGGGCATGGTATATGAAAATTCAAGTTTGGGCCGAATCTACGCGGCGGTTGATGATGCCCATTACGTGCTGGCCGAACAGGGGGCCAAAGTGGTGACCTATCCAATCCAGGAACCGGTTGATGCTGATGACCGGGAAAGGTACTACGCGGATTTGCTGAGAATTCATCAAAAGCTGGCCAATGAGGTTGATGCCATGTATCTGACCATGGCGCCGATTGAAAGTGCCAGGCTACCGCAGCTTTTGGAGCCGTTTTATGCGAAAAAGATTCCCGTATTTTCGCAATTAGGCACCGAAGAGGTTCAGTGCGGGGCACTGATCAGCGTAGCCCGGGCTGATTTCACCGGTATCGGCCAGTTTGGCGCAGAAAACATCATCTACTTGTTAAAGGGAAAATCGGCGCGAGAGTTACCCCAGGTCTTTGAGAATGTTCCTCATATTGCGCTTAACCTGGAAATAGCCAAAAGGATAGGCTTCAAGCCCCCATTTGAAATCCTTTTGGTGGCAGACGAAATATTTCAGCGGGTAGATACCGGCTCGAGCAATTAGGGGGGGAATCTAAATGTCATTTAAAAAAGGATCAGTTTTAATCGGTTCGGTCATGTTGCTTCTGATTTTGGCCTTAAGTTTTGCCGGCGCGCTTAACATATCCTCATTCCGCGCCAACTATACCGAATCACTGGTTGGCAGCTATGCGGTGGCCGGCAATGATGCCGTGCGCAATATAGAGTATGCGGTCAAGTATGGCAAACCCCTGCAAAACTTCTTTGACATGGACAAAATACTGGCCGAAGCCAAGAACAACTCACCGAATATAAAAGATGTCCAGGTCATCATGAAAGAGGGACAGGTGCTTTACAACCTGCAGGGAAAACTCCAAAATCAAGTGCTCCCCTCTGCTTTGCGAGCCCAAATGGATTTTACCAAGACGAAAGGGAAAAGCTTCCTGGCCTTGCCTTATGAGGGTGACTATCACGTATTCCTGCCCCTGCATGACCGGGATCGCAACTGGATCGGGACCCTGGATATGGTTTTTGATGAAGAGATCATCAACTCGCGGGTGGCTATTCCCCAGGCCCAGACCCTGCAATATCTGCTGATAATCGCCCTGATTGCCGGCGCGCTGCTATTATTGCTCTACGCGAAGATTGACTTTATGGACGAGGAAGGGGAAGTAGACCGCAAGCGCTTTTTAATCGTTATTCTCTCGGTTTTTAGCGTCGCACAGATTTTTTATGCTTATCTGAACTTCAATATGTATAA
>JAQUXM010000016.1:0-2939 GCA_028692415.1 Syntrophomonadaceae bacterium
GTACGATCTTAAGTCTGGCCTCCCGCCCTTTTAGCCGCCAGGCCATTCTCCTGGGCAAGTTCCTGGCTTATGCCCTGGTGACCGCGCTTTACAGCAGTGTACTGGTAGGCAGCATGGCGTGGCTGGTGATTCACTATTTTAAACTGATGATAAGCCCCGAGGCCATGCTTGCAGGTATCCTGGTTTTTATGCTCTTCCCCGTGGTCTTGCTGGCAATAGCCCATTTATTTTCGGTATTGATGAGCACCATGGCTACCGGGGTAATTGCCTTTATGCTTTTTATAATCGCAATTATTGGCGGGTTTATGGAACAGATAGGGGTCCTGATTAACAACGCTGCCCTGATAAATACCGGAGTAATAACCAGCCTGATTATGCCCTGTGATGCAATTTACCGAATGGCCGTTGCGAAGATGGCGGGAACGGTAGGCGGGGGGTTTATTGTCAATTTTGGCCCCTTTGGCGTAACCTCTGCACCAAGCATATGGATGTTAGTATATGCTTTGGTCTATATACTTTTATTGTTATGGCTGGCCTTACACCTCTTTGCTAAACGTGACTTTTAATGATTAATTTCTTGGGCATGGTTTGATTGACGAATAATTCCAGCAGTGTTATCATATATTTAATAAAGGAGTTACCGCTTTTTGTACGGCGGTTAGTCCTAAACATGGTTTAGACCGCCTTATTTAGGCAGACCGATGACATAAGTGAAGATCAAGGCAGGAAAAAAGCTCGCGATTGAGTCGTACCTAAGTACGTCGATTGAGCGAGCTTTTTGAAGTAACGCCGAGATTCGCTTTTGTCATTGGTCTGAGGCGGTCTCGTTATTTCTTATGCTTTAAGCACAAGGAAACAATCCCCACGATCACCAGGCAAAAACTAAAGAGTCCTGTCCAAGTAACCACAGGCATCACCTCCCCTCGCGGGAAGTGACCAACCGCCAAACGGCAACTCCTATATTTATTCTAACATAGCCTTATTAATTTTGGATAATAAAAGGTTAATTGCCTTATCATGGTTCCTGTGGAACTGAATTTCTTGGGCATGGTGTCCAGGAACTTCGTTATGGTTTTGATTCCGCAAAGCTTGCGTCTGCTGGTTGATATGATATAATAGCACGGTTGTAAAATTTTTATGGAAAGCCGGTATTAATATGATTACAAGCAGCGCAATAAGTTTAAGATACGGGGAACGCCCCCTTTTTGAAGATGTTAATATCAAGTTTACCCCCGGCAACTGTTACGGTCTAATTGGTGCCAACGGGGCGGGGAAATCAACCTTTCTTAAAATTCTGGCGGGGGAGGTTGAAGCCAATGCCGGCAATGTCATCATCCCCAAGGGTTTAAGGCTTTCGGTTCTAAAGCAGGATCACTTCGAGTTTGATGACTTTGAGGTAATTCAAGCCGTACTCAAGGGACATGCGCTTCTCTATGCCATTATGGAGGAAAAAGAAGCCATTTACGCCAGGGCTGACTTCACTGAAGAAGACGGCATCCGCGCCGCCGAACTGGAAGGAGAGTTTGCCGAACTTAACGGTTGGGAAGCTGAAGCCGAGGCATCCTCGCTGCTCAACGGTTTAGGCATTACTGAAGAACTGCACCATAAAAAAATGCGGGATTTAATCGGCAGCGAAAAAGTCAAGGTTCTGCTGGCTCAGGCTCTATTCGGGCAACCGGATATTTTGCTGCTGGATGAGCCCACCAACCATCTCGATATAGCATCTATCAGCTGGCTGGAGGATTTTCTTTATGATTTGGACAGCACAGTTATCGTCGTTTCCCATGACCGCCATTTCTTGAATAGAGTCTGTACCCATATTGCTGATATTGATTATGGTAAAATCCAGCTATATGTAGGCAACTACGATTTCTGGCTGGAATCCAGCCAGTTGGCTCTGCAACAGGCCAAGGATGCCAATAAGAAGACCGAGGCCAAAATCAAGGAGTTGCAGGAGTTTATTCAACGTTTCAGTGCCAATGCCTCCAAATCCAAACAAGCTACTTCGCGCAAGCGCCAACTGGATAAGCTGACGCTGGAAGATATCAAGCCCTCTTCACGCCGTTTGCCCTGGATAAACTTCAAACCTGAACGGGAAGCCGGTATAAATGTATTAAGTATTCAAAACCTCAACAAATCCTTAGATGGAGAGCTTGTATTAAAAGACTTCAATCTAATGGTGAACAAAGGTGATAAAATTGCTCTGGTCGGCCCTTATGAGCAGGCTAAAACCATTTTGCTGCAGATCTTGATGGGAGAAATGGAAGCCGACAGCGGTGAATTTGCCTGGGGATTGAGTAGTAGCCAGGCCTACTTCCCCAAGGATTACGCAGCGTATTTTGATTCAGATTTAAATCTGGTTGACTGGCTGCGCCAGTATTCACCTGACCAGGAAGAAACCTTTGTGCGGGGTTTCCTGGGCAGAATGCTGTTTTCCGGTGAAGAATCACAAAAGCAGGCCAATGTTCTATCCGGCGGGGAGCAGGTCAGATGTATGTTTGCCCGTATGATGCTAGCTGGCGCCAATGTCTTGCTGCTGGACGAGCCGACCAACCACCTGGATCTGGAAGCGATTACCGCCTTGAATAACGGTTTGACCGCTTTTCCCGGTACATTGCTGCTGATCTCCCATGACCACCAATTGCTCCAAACTGTGGCCAACCGCATCGTGGAAATAACCCCCACCGGAGTAATTGACCGTCTGATGAGCTATGATGAATACCTAGCCTGGCAAAATGAAAAAGGCTAGTTTTTAAAGGGGTTGCAAATCAACCCCTTTTTCTATTTACTGATTTAAGGACAACTACATTTGCTTGGCCATGGTATCCAGGGATTCGGCCATAGCTCTTATTTCTTCTACACTGGCTGATATCTCTTCACTGGCTGCTGCTTGTTCCTGACTGGCATCCAGATTCATGCGGCTCTTGGTTACGGTATCA
>JAQUXM010000016.1:3039-12148 GCA_028692415.1 Syntrophomonadaceae bacterium
CTTGGCCATGGTATCCAGGGATTCGGCCATAGCTCTTATTTCTTCTACACTGGCTGATATCTCTTCACTGGCTGCTGCTTGTTCCTGACTGGCATCCAGATTCATGCGGCTCTTGGTTACGGTATCAGCAACATTGATTTTTATTTTATCGAGAAGATCCCCAATGCTTACTACGGTCTGTTTGGATACATCAGATAGTTTGCGAATTTCTCCGGCTACCACGCCAAAACCGCGTCCTGCATCACCAGCCCGCGCAGCTTCGATAGCTGCATTAAGCCCCAACATCTTGGTTTCATCGGCTATTTGCTTGATAAATGCCAAAACTTCACTGATATTATCGGCCAGCTTGTTGACTTCGCCGACTGTAACGTAAAGATCCTGCTCATTTATGTTTATCTGTGATGCTGATGCCGCCAGTTCTTCGATTACTGCCGAAATCTCTTCCAGGCTCATGGCCAACTGGTCTGACAACCTCCGCAAGTCTGCCGCATTTTGTTTCGGAAGCGCCAGACCGAAGGTAGCTACAACTTTGCTGTTGTCATCCTCATCAAAACAGGGGCTACTCATAATTAAAACCGGTACTCCATGTACACTGGCATCCACTTCCTCCGCAACCATTTTCCCGCTCTTGATGGCCCGGTCAGCAACCCACCCGGCGATTATCTTGTTTCGCAGCTTCAGGTCAGGCATATCAAACTTACGTGATGGGTGCCGGTAGGAAATCTGCTCCAAGTCAGTCATGTAGAGAAATGCGCCTTCAGGAAACATTTCGGATATAACCGGAGCAAAATCTCCAAAGGAACGCGCGATGGGATGCAATCTTGGGATTATCAGAACAGCACTTCCCACAGCTTCACGTTTGTCATCAAGTATCGGCCAGGCAAACATCAAGAGCCGCATACCATATACATTACGCGGCACCTTTTCTATCGTCTCCTGTTTAGTTTTGATGCTCTGATAGGGAGCACCACCAACCCTGAGTTTTATCCCTACGCTAAATTCCTTGATATCAAATATACTTGAAGCAGTTTTCCAGGTAATAGTATCCAGGTCTGATACTGCCGCCATAGCACCATTGGGTATCTTCTCAATAAATAGCGCAGCAACTTCTTTAAATGTTTCAATCTTATCAGCAGTAATTATCATGTTTCATTGCCCCCTCTCCAAATTAGCCTCAATTTATTTGCTATATGCTCAACAACAATATGGTTCACGCTTTTGCCACACAAAATTGTAACCCCCGGAATAGCAGCATCGTTAACTGTATCAATAAATTACAGGCGCCAATCGCCCCCCTCTCCCTGATATCTCGAAGAATTGGTTCAAAAAAGCAAGTGGTCCCAGGACCACTTAATGCTAAAAATTAATAGGGTCACTAGTTCAGAAAATAGTCGACTAGTAACCCCCATATTATCTCTATATATTATTTAATTTTCATAAATTATACATCATATATTATTCTTTGTTAAGAGTTAAGAAATAAGCGAACAAGCGATAATAAATCATTTCCTTCTCTCTTTGGCAGACAAGACTATCTAATAAGGCCTTCAACCCGCTGGTAAATAAGGGACCTACTGGCTGCAATAAGCGGAGATAGCGGCGGCTTTGCCTGGAGGTGTCAAGGGGAGGTTCTGCTGCCCCTATTTATATTAGCGAAACAGGCGGGCGAACTTTTTGGGAACTTCGGTTTCAAAATGCAATGGTTCACCCGACACCGGATGATTAAAAGCCAGGATATGCGCGTGTAAGCCCAATCTTCCTATCGGGTTCTTGTTTGAGCCATATTTCTTATCCCCTATTATACTGTGTCCGATATCCTTCATGTGTACGCGTATCTGATTCTTCCTCCCAGTTTCCAGGCGGATTTCAAGTAGCGAGTATTTGGCCGCAGCCTGCAGGACTTTAAAATGGGTTATGGCCTCAAGTCCATCGCCCGCCCAAGAGCTTGAGTACATCAACCTGGTTTTGGTTTCTTTCAGCCAGGATTTGACCACTCCTTCTTTTTGTTCAACCCGGCCTTCCACCACTGCCACGTAAGCCCGGTCTTTCACAATATCCTTCCAATTATCCTGCATCAAGTGTTTTACCGCTTCGTTTTTAGCAAAAAGCATAATCCCCGAAGTATCACGATCCAGGCGATGGACAATAAATATCCGGTTTTCGGGATTGGTACCGCTGACATAATCCCTTACCTGACGATAGGCAGTATTGATTTTCTCTTGATCGGAGGCCATGGACAACAAGCCAGCCGGCTTGTCAATAACGATAATATCCGCATCTTCATATATTATCTTCAAACCCCGGGCTTGACCTTCATCCCTGAGCAAGGACCAGTTAATTAAAACTTCCTGCCCTGCTTGCAATTGATTATTATATTGGGTGACCACTTCCCCATCGACCAGGACCTGGCGGTGGCTCAGCAAGGATTTTACATTATTACGACCTTTGGCCGGCATCTTCTCGATAAGAAAATTCAGTAACTCCGCAGGTTCCGATACCAGGAAGCTAGTCTGCTTTTCCTGATTTGCTCCACCTCGCGGTTTCGATCTGTTTCTTTTCAAAGTAATCCTCCTTATATAACAAGAGTATGACAAGGGGACGGTTCTCCTGTCATCTTTTGAAAATAGAAGCAAAAAGGGAAGCTATACAAGATGACAGGAGAACCGTCCCCTTGTCATGGTCCCCTTGTAATACCCTTGTCACTATTAAGCTATTCCTTCCAGAATGTAGGCAGGAACAAGAGCAGAATCGGGTAAATCTCCAAACGTCCTACCAGCATTAATATACCCAATATATATTTCCCACTGTCAGGCATAGAAGCAAAATTGCGGGTGGGTCCCACCAGGCCAAACCCCGGCCCTATATTGCCCAGACAGGCTGCCGCCGCGCTAAGGCTGCTTAATATGTCGATATCCAGAGCGGTCAGGAATATGGTGCCCAGAGCTAAAAATGTCATGTAAAGAAAGAAAAACTGCAAAACATTAAAAAGCAAGTTTTCGCTTACAACCTTGCTGCCAAAACGCAGCGGCAACACCGCTCGGGGATGAAGCATCTTTTTAAGTTCAATAAGCGAATGGTTAATTATAATCAGATAACGTCCGGGTTTCATGCTGCCTCCCGTTGAACCTGCACAACCTCCCGCAAACATCACCATAAAAATCATCATTGCCGCCAGGGGCGGCCACCTATCATAATCCGCCGTAGCATATCCAGTGGTAGTGGTTATAGATATCACTTGAAAAATTGCCGTTCTTATCTTTTCCTCCCAGCCCATCAAAGCTCCATGGGTACTCAAGCTCAATACCACCAAAAAGCTGGCAGTCAATATTATACCGGTGTATAATTTAAATTCCGAATCTTTGATATATGTAAGCAAGCTCCGTCTTTTAAAGGTCAGGTAGTGCAAAGTGAAATTGGTGCCGGCGACAAGCATAAAAAAGATCAAGGCCCATTGAATCCACGGACTGCTATAGAAGGCGATGCTGTTGTTCTTGGTGGAGAAACCGCCGGTGGCCATGGTTGCAAAGGTATGACAAAGGGCATCAAAAAGGTCCATGCCCAGAGCAAACAGGGTCAGGAAGCAAGCCAGGCTGACGAGAAGATAGGCTTTCCACAGTTTTCGGGCAGTTTCACGAATACGGGGGCTGATTTTGTCGGATACGGGTCCCGGAACTTCAGCTTTGAAAAGCTGGTTGGCCCGCGATCCCATACCGGCGATAATGGCTACCAGCAAGGCAATGATACCCATACCTCCCAGCCACTGGGTAAGGCTGCGCCAAAACAGCAAGCCCCGGGGCCAAGCTTCCACATCCGCCACTACACTGGAGCCGGTAGTTGTGAAACCGGACACACTTTCAAACCAGGCATCGGCAAAGGAAGGCAAATAACCTGCAAACAGGTAAGGGAAAGCACCAAAAATTGACACTACCAGCCAACCCAGGCTAACCAGGGCAAAGCCTTCTTTATAATTGATGTTTTCGGTCCCGGTGTATACAAACATCAACAACAACCCGATACCAATAGTTAATCCCGCAGCTTGGAAAATAGCCATGGTAACAACTTCGTGATAGACCATCGACCAACTCAGGCAGGTAAGCATGGCTATGCCAATAATCAAAATCATACGGCCCATATTACGCAGAATAACGGCTGGTCTAATCAAAATTTCCTGCCCCCGTTAAGAAAAAGTCGTTCTGTTTTATGAATGCTCTTTTCTAAAGAAAACACTATTAGGCGGTCATGGGCTTTGATGGTAAAACTGCCGTCCGGGATGATGACCTTCTCCCCGCGGACTACGGCCCCAATTAGCGAACCGCTGGGTATTTTTATATTCTGTAGTTCCTTGTTGACCGCGATGGCACCGGGCTGGGCCAGCAGTTCCAGCATTTCCGCCCGCTCCTCGCCAAACAAAGTAACCGAGATAATGTCTCCTACCCGCAAATATTTAAGAATAGCACCTGCGGTAAGCACCCGCGGGCTCAATATGGTATCGATGCCAATCTGCTCAACCAGGGGCATTACATCGGTTCGTTTCATCTGACAAACCGTTTTGCCCACCCCCAGGTTGCGCGCAATCAAGGCGCAAAGTAAATTTATCTTGTCATCATCGGTTACCGCCACGAACAGATCCGAGTAAGCAATATTTTCTTCCTCCAGCAACTGATAGTCGCTGCCATCGCCCTGTATAACCAGGGCATTTTTGAGCTTTTGTGAAATCTGCCGGGCACGAGCCTTATCCTTTTCAATGATCTTGATGTTTATCCCCGGTTTATGTTCTTCCAGTATCTGGGCCAGATAATAGCCGGTGCGCCCGCCCCCCAGGATAGTAATATGTTCAACCTTGCGTGAAAAAAAGCCCAGGCTTTTTTCTACTTCCTGCATATCGACAGTACGAGCTACCAGATGGATGTGATCGCCCAGTTGCAAGGTATCATCGCCGCGCGGCACCAGCATCTTATGCTTGCGAGCGATGGCCACAATATTATAAGGTACCGAAGTATCCAGCTCTTTAATCCTTTTATTCAAAACCGCAGAATCTTCTTTTAATTCCAGTTCCACCAGCTTGACTTTGCCATCGGCATAGTAATCAACATTCAAGGCTTCCGGATTGGCCGCGATCTGGGCAATTTCTAAAGCTGTGACCCGTTCCGGGTTTATGATGAGATCAATGCCCATGACATCATTCAGGGAAAAGTCCTTGACTTCCAGGTACTCGGGATTGCGTACCCGGGCTACCGTGGTTTTGACTCCGTATTTTTTAGCCAGCAGGCAGGCCAGCATATTCAACTCGTCAAACTCGGTAACCGCCAGCAGCATATCGGCATGGCGAACCCCGGCCAATTCCAGCACCGAAGTGGATGACCCGCTTCCGGATATAATCTGCACATCCAGTTCCTCTTCCAGAACCTGTTGCCGCTCCGGAGATTGTTCAATAACCACCACATCATGCTCCTCATCGGAGAGCAGCTGGGCCATACTGAAACCGACTTTTCCGGCTCCGATAATAATTACCTTCATAATCTACCACCTAAAGTAAAAGTATTCACCAGATTGGCTGAGATAATTCACCAATTACCCCGTAGCTTGCTCCAGTATCATAGCACAAAAAACAGCTAAAGATTTTGATAATGACTAATTCGCCAGTCTGCCAAAATCCCCTGCTTATTTCTTAATCCCTGATATTGGCCCTGAGTGAAATTGCATACCCCCCTCTAACGATGCGGCTTCTGCCATTTAAGTAAGAAAAATAATTGTATTCTTCTACCTGGAGAAAGCGTTCGGCTTGATCGATCTAAGCATATTTGAAGATACTATTATGAATATGGCAGTTTTATTTTTAGCGCGCAACACGGCCCGCTTCAAATAGGTGGGGGCTTACAGAAAAGAGATTCGGGCTATAGCATCATAGCCAGAGAAGTATCATTTCTGCAGGATATTAAGAGTTTCAAGTGGAACAAATAAAAAAAGCCGTAAGGAGGCAATAGATATGTGTGGGCGTTACACCTTGACCGTCAATAGAGATCACTTGTCCGAGCGTTTTGGCTGTCCCCTGATTGTACCGGATTACCGGCCCCGCTATAATGCAGCGCCCATGCAGTTAATGCCAGTGGTATTTGAAGAGCAGGGGCAAAGAAAGATGATGATGATGAAATGGGGTCTGGTTCCCCGCTGGGCTAAAGACTCGACACTGGGTAACAAACTGATAAACGCCCGGGTGGAAACCGTAGCCGAGAAACCAGCCTTCAGAGAGTCATTTCAGCAAAGACGCTGCATTATCCCCTCTGATGGTTATTTTGAATGGATGCAGCTGGGGAAGGCCAAGCAACCCATGCGCATTGTCTTAAAATCACGTGAGCTCTTTGGCTTCGCTGGTATCTGGGATAACTGGGCCGATGCCGAAGGCAAAACCCTGTTTACCTTTAGCATCATTACTACCGCAGCAATCGGGACTGTTCGCCATATCCACCAGCGCATGCCTTTAATCCTGAGACGAGAAGATGAAGCGGTTTGGCTGCAGGCATATCTTAAAACTTCCTTGGCGGAGGCAGCATCCTTTTTAGCAAAAATACAAGGATTTGATGCCCTGGAAGCCTACCCGATCGATGCCTTGGTAAACTCGCCAGCCCATGACAGCCCAGAACTGATAATGCCAGCTAAAGATGTCTAAGCAAATAAGGAGAGGCAGAGAAGCCCCTCCAACGATTGAGAAAGCAGATCTGCAGCTCACCATGTACCGCAACGAGGTTAACAGTGCCGGAATATGTGTAAACGTACACCGTCTGTTAAACAACTGGTGTCATTGCACGATAAATTGGAATAATCAGCCGCCCTTAAGTTCCATTGGCGATGGTTCAGTATCTAACCTCAAGGATAGCCCGGCGAGGGTGTAGCTCTATCTACTACTGATGCTGCAGAATTTGCCCGGGTGCTAATTAGGGGTGAAGGTGGAGAGACGGTGTTGGTATTTCCAAGAACCCGTGAAGAAATAGGGTTTAACGAATAGTTCCCATAATCGAATAATTGCTTAGTAAAAATGCCAGCAGAGCAAAGCCTCCTGGCATTTTTGCTGTTAACAGCAATACGTTGATTAGTAATAATTCCAGCCGAATTAATATAGACATATTTATATTAGTATTTTTCTCAAAGGGGTTTAAAGCATGAAGAAATTAAGAGATCCTCAAATCATTTTGTTCCTAATCATAAGCCTCACCTTTATAAGCGCCCAGATAGATAAAGCTTTTCCTCATTCTATTAGAGAACAGATAAAGAATGGTGAGCTTGTAAATATTTTGTTAATGGGTATAGATGCCCGTCCCGGGGAACCCAACAACACTCGTAGCGATACGATTATACTGGCCAGTATTGACCATCGCATTAACAAAGCAGTTTTGCTATGGATACCCCGTGACACTAGAATCTACACATCAAATAAAAGCAAGAAAATCAACATGGTAAACCAGCTTCAAGGCCCGGAAGCAAGCTGCAAAACAGTGGAAAATTTATTGGGAACCGAGGTTGACTATTATGTTCTCACCAACTTCTCCGGATTTGAGAGAATAATTGATTTATTAGGTGGAGTATACATGGATGTAGACATAAATTTGTCCAGTTCCTGGTCCGGCGTTTATCTGACCAAAGGTTATAAATGTTTGACTGGTAAAGAAGCTCTAAAATATGCGCGTTATAGAGGGATAAAGGATGGCGACATTGGAAGAACCCAGCGCCAGCAAAAGTTAATGAAAGCTTTAATAACCCAGTGTCTGCAAAAAGATAACATAGCCAAACTTCCCAGCCTGTTCGCCGAGCTTCAGAAGAATGTGGTTACAAATCTTTCTTCCAGTGACTTGTTTTTTCTCAGCACCATTATTTTAGGAATAGATAATGGAAATATTATTACTCAAACATTGCCGGGATATTCCTATACCGATCCTTATTCCGGAGCCAGTTACTGGGAAGTTGACCGGCAAGTATCCCGGCAAATAATTAACAACCTCTTTAACCGCCCTGTTGCACAATAAGTAAAAAATACTACTTAGCTTTGCTATTTTAGTAGTTCAAAATGCATGGAGTCAGCATAGCTGTTGCCCCAGCTAAAACCCGCAGGTTTGAAAGCCTTTTCCCAAAGTATCAAATTAGGGTCGTTGGGTTCCTTACCTGGATCAACATATCGAAAATGATCACTGGCATTTATATCCATGGCAGTTCCCCAGGAATGATTGCTTAAGCCTCTGGCCGGGTTCCAGTTCACATGCCGGCTCACAAAGGTTCCATCCATAGTCCTGATGAGACTCAACAAGGAAACCTCTTTTCCGTTTATTATGGCCGTACCATTCTTTATGTAGTTGAAAGCCTGGATAAAGTTGTCGGCTGCTTCTTTATGTACCTGTACTTCCCGGTTCAAACCTGGGAGGGTAATGGTCACGATATTCTCCTCAATCCAAGCAGGATCTATTGCTATTCTCCCTCCACTGGTATCACGATAGTAAAATTGTCCATATATGCCATTATCCTTGCTTAGATTCGGATACTTGTTCTCGACCGAAGCAATCGTTGTACCTCGTGATACCTCTATTGGCTGCTTAGCAGCTTCACTGTTGGCAACTTGCGTTGCTTTTACCGGTGAAGCAGTTGCTGCTTTTTCTTGTGGCTCGATAGTAATCGTTTCACTGGGTTGGACGTTTTCGTTTACACACTGGGTACTGCTTGTCCCTTGTTTTAAGACATCCTGGCTTATGTTCGTGGCACCTTGTGCTTCTTTTTCAATATGTAAAGTGGTTTTATCCTCTTCTGAATCTGCTTCCTGTTTCGTATGCGGATCTGCTGCTTGCTCTTTGACCGCCGTCTTAACCGTGTCTTCTATAGGTGCTCTAATATAATTTGTGCGGTAGTCAAAAAAGGAAATAAGTAAAATCGATAAAACAATAAGCAAAGACCCGGCAAGCCTTCTATTCATGGTACCTCCCCCTTCATCAAGCAATTTTTTCCCATATTGTTACAATCGCTACGCCTTTTGCATTATATTTACTTAATATACATTCGATTCTATCTATAACAGGCAGCTGTCGTCAAAGGTAATATCAGGTAAGATAAAGGTGGGACAAGGGGACAG
>JAQUXM010000016.1:12248-35946 GCA_028692415.1 Syntrophomonadaceae bacterium
TCCCATATTGTTACAATCGCTACGCCTTTTGCATTATATTTACTTAATATACATTCGATTCTATCTATAACAGGCAGCTGTCGTCAAAGGTAATATCAGGTAAGATAAAGGTGGGACAAGGGGACAGGAACCTTGTCCCGTTTCTAAAATTGTGGGACAAGGTTCCTGTCCCCTTGTCCCTGTCCCCTTGTCCCTCTATAACTCCTCTTCGCTTTCAATAATTAATCCTTCGATATGATGCTTGCTTTGCTGTTTACGTTTTTTGCGGTTTTCCTTGCTTTCAAAAACGATATCCAGATCGTAGTTTTCCGGGTATAGTTCCTTACCTTCTATATAGAGGTTAAGCCGCTTGTGGTTGATCCTGAATTTCTTCTTCATCACCATCACCACTACTTCACCCTTGCCGTTTTCCGGTTCATAAACGATGCCCGTCCGCTGCATGGTGCTGATATAAACGCAGTCCCCTTTATTAAAACGTTGGGTTGGCGTTTTCTGGTACTTGGCCAGCCGCTCCGGCTTATCCGCCACGTTGTTGCTCAAACTGTTACTCACTTGCACTGCCGCATTGGACCTAGACAGTTGCAGGCTCTCGTTAAAACGGCTCAGCTCGCTGCTGTAATCCTTCTTTTCCCGGTAGCTTAACTCATGCGCCCGTTCTATAATCTCCCTTTTGACTCCCAGGCGCAAAGCAATCAGCAAGGCATTGCTTTCCCCTGACCGGCCTATGCTGAGCTTGTATAAAGGTCGCAGCGAATCCAGATCAAATGCCATACTGGCAATCTCAAAACCCGGCGCACTCTGTGCAAATGCTTTGATTTCACTGATATGCGTTGTCGCCAAAATAGTAGCCTTATGCTTGAATATCTCCTCCAATATCGCAATCGCAAAGCCCATGCCTTCTCCTGGATCTGTTCCCGCTCCCAATTCGTCCAGAATTACCAGAGAGTTTGGATCTGCCGCTTCAATTATTGCAGAAATATTCTTTACATGTGCTGAAAAAGTGCTCAGTGATTGTTCGATGCTCTGCCCATCGCCGATATCCGCCAGAATAGAATTAAAAACCGCAAACTCGCTGCCAGTCTCTACCGGTACATGCAGGCCAGATTGAACCATCAGAGTCAGCAGGCCAGCCGTTTTAAGGGCCACCGTTTTGCCGCCTGTATTCGGGCCGGTTATGATCAATGCCGAATAATCCCTGCCAACCTCAAAATCCAGCGGCACCGCTTCTTTCCCCAGCAATGGGTGTCTGCCGCCGTTTATCTTGATGAAATTTCCTGTGTTTAAGTCAACCGGACTGGCATCAAGGGCTTTACTGTATTTAGCCTTGGCGAAAATAAAATCATATTCAGCGATTGTTTCCACATTGATCGATATCTCGCGGTTGCTCGCCAAAACCATTTCCGTCAGCATTGACAATATGCGCAGTACCTCGTTTTGCTCTTCAATTTTTAATATATTAAGCTCTTCCTGGAGCTTGACAATGGCCGCCGGTTCAATAAACAAGGTCGAGCCACTGGCTGATACATCCAATACATTGCCAGCCAGGCTTTTCTTGTGCTCTTTTTTAACTGGAATGACATACCTGCCGTCCCGCATCGTAATCAAAGATTCACGAATAATGCTGCTGTAAATTGATGAAGATAAAATGCTGTTCAGCTTGTGCTTGACTCTTTCATCGGCAACCACCATCCTTTTTCTGATCCGGCCCAACTCCGGGGTCGCCCGGTCGCTGATGCTGCCATTCAAAATACAGCGGTCAATCTCCTCATATAAATCGGGCAGTTCAAACATCGACCAGGCATAGGGACTTATAGTGGGGGCTACAGTCTGCAGTGAATTCATAAACTTCTTGAGTTTTTTAACACAAACCAATAATTCTTTAATCGCGATCAACTCGTCAGGATTTAGCACCCCGTCTTTCCCGCTTTTGTTCATGATGCCGTCAATGTTCTCCAGGGCGCTCAGCGGTACGCTGCTGTTAATGTCTAAAATATGCCGGGCTTCAGTGGTTTCAAGCAGCCATCTTTTTATGACCGTCAGCTCTGTTGAAGGCTGAAGTTCCTCCAGCCTGAGGCCGGCTTTTGCAGAAATTGCATAGCCTTTTAATATTTCCTTTAATTTATCGTACTCCAGGGTTTTCATGCTCTCTATATGCATTAATCAATACCTCCCATAAAATAAAGAAGCTGTACTGAAAACTTAAGTATCCAGTACAGCCATAGCAGCTATCTTCTTTCTTCAGGCAGCATCAATCTAAGTAAAAATGCCGTGCGATAGGCACGGCACAAAATCATGCTCCATTTAAACAAAACCTATACCGGTGTTCTCAATTAACCCGTCCATGGCATAGCAATAAACCGCCTGATAAAGGTGCTTGCCAGTGGACTTTATTCTTTTAAGGGTTATCTGAAAACAGACTCCGACATAAATTACCCCTTATTTTGAGATGCTTCTATTTTAGTTCTTTCCAGGCCATGCGTCAACACACATGTTTGATCCCCTTTTTTTCAGGCTATTGGACGACTCTTACCGGTTTCAGGCAAACCACTATGCGCCATTCATCAATGATACCTTTGGACATCAAACTGGTGATGAATTGTTAAAAATTACTTCCCAGATATTACTGAAACTGACCCGGCAGGAAGATATAGTCGCCCGGATCGGTGGTTATGAATTTGTTATCCTGTTGCCCCGGACTACCGAAAAGCAAGCCCAGGAGATGATCGGCAGAATAATGGATGAATGCAAAGTAACCGAGTTTAACGGCATTAAGGTAAGCATTTCTCTGGGAGTCGCGTGCAAAGAAAACCCCAGTCTTGATATTTGTTCATTCTTTCTATATTAGCTTAAGAGATTCCAACTCATCACCGTAATCTCCATCATTGACCAGATGGTATTCTTTGGTGCCATCAGGTCCATAGCTTATAAAAGCACCTCCAACCTTTTGCCGTTCAAGCTCATGATATAATTCCTCCAGGCTAACCCGGCGCCCGTCATTTAAATCAATATTTACTATTATCCCGTGTTCGTTGCGATTAATCGCTTTTATCTCAAGCATTCTACCGCCTCCTGATCTTCTTGCCTATTATTATTTATCAGCACCAGACAATTTATCCCTGCAACAAATTATCCTAGCTTCATTTAGTCTTTTGATTCGCCTTGCTGAACCTTTACGTAAAATGACCGGGAACGCGGCCCGTCAAACTCGCAAAAATAAATGCCCTGCCAGGTTCCCAGGCGCAAACGGCCTGCAACGACGGGAATTAGCTCAGATGCCCCTATGGTACTGGCTTTTAAATGCGCTGCCGAATTGCCTTCTCCATGCTTGTCTCCGGCATGATTCCAGGGATACATTTCATCCAGCCGCAGCAAGATGTCATGAACCACATCCGGGTCAGCGTTTTCATTAATGGTAATGGCAGCCGTGGTATGAGGACAGTAGACCAAAGCTATTCCTTCGATCATTTTCGCCTGGGTGATGATATCCTGAACTTTGGAGGTAATATCAATCATTTGTGCATGCCGCCCGGTTTGAAGCTTTACTAGCTGCAGCATCACCAATCATCTCCTTTATCATTAGTAACTCGCGCATTATTTTTCCATCAGATATGGCTCATATATCATATATTTATCCGGTCTGTTTTACTTATCAGCAAAGTCATTCATTTAATCGTCGGAAGAAACTGCAAGCAGTTTCTTCCGACGCTGCAACGAAGCGGGGGATTAGACCCCCCCTATTTTGTTAATAGGAACCCGACCGTTTAAAGAAGCAGGGGAGATCTTTTCGCCTCGTTATATTTATAAATGCAATCCATCTTATCAGTAACTCTTTCCCAAGCCATAGCTTGCCAGAGATATACCAGGGAATGTTTAGGGATTCACACTATCCGGAGCCGATTTTTGGATCAGCCGCTGGGCAATCTCATTCAAGTCGATCCCGGACACCCCCTTCAGCATATCCGGTAACGTAGCCATCAGGCTGGTTATATAATTGCTCACCCTGGTTGCCCCCGCTCCATTTCCGGTATCCACTACGGTCAGATTCTCAATGGAACGTAATGGTTCTGCAATCTTGCCGGCTAATTCGGGCATCATTTTAACGATAATATCAAGAACCGCAGCTTCGCCAAATTTCTCGAAAGCTTCCGCCAGTTTCTGCTTGGCTTCGGCTTCGGCCAGACCCCGTAAGCGAATGACCTCGGCTTCGGCAGTTCCTTCCAGGCGGGTTTGTTCCGCATTGGCCCTGGCCTCCGCCTCGATCCTATACTGAATTGCATCTGCTTCCCGCATCCGCCTGGCTTTATCAGCTTCAGCCGCCTGTTCAACTGCATAGCGATCAGCATCAGCTTTCTTTTTAACTTCGGCATCATATTGCTTCTGACGGCGCAAAATCTCCTTTTCCTGTAAATCGATTTCCCGCTCTTTACGCACCAGTTCGACTTTCATTTCTTCTTCCACTACTATCTGTTTCGAGCGGGCTTCTTGGATGCTGTAAGCTTTATCAGCCTCAGCCTTGGCGGAGTCCTGTTCCTTCTTAAAACTCGCAATTTTCAGTTCTTTTTCCTTGGAAGCTTCCGCTACCAAAGTATCCCTTACCAACTCCGCTTTCTGCCCTTCTTCATCGGCTAAGGCTTTTTTGATACGGGCATCCCTGATGGCCTCGGCTTCACCAATCTCCGCATCACGTTTGACTGCGGCAATTCTCGGCTTGCCCAGCGCCTCCAGATAGCCTTGCTTATCGCGTACATCCTTGATGGTAAAGGATACAATTTGCAAACCCATTTTTTTCAGGTCATTGGCTGCTACGCTTTGTACTTCCTGGGCAAATTTATCCCGGTTGCGGTATACCTCTTCTACCGTCATGGTGCCCAGAATAGCCCGCAGGTGTCCTTCCAGTACCTCCTGCGCCTCCATTTGCAATTCGGCTGTAGGCTTGCCCATAAATTGTTCTGCCGCGGTAGCCACATCCTCAATGGAGCCGCCAATTTTTATTATTGCCACCCCGTCTGCCAATACGGGAACACCCTGTTCAGTATAAACTTCGGGAGTTGACACATCCAATTTATGCGACACCAGCGACAGGAATTGTGCTTGCTGGAATATAGGCAGAATAAACGCTCCTCCACCCCTGACAATCTTAATTTTCCGGCCCGGATCATCAGCCAGAACGTTATTGCTTCCCAAAAAAGAACCGGCAACAATCATGGCTTCATCAGGACCCACCGTTTTGTAACGGGCCCAAAAGGCCAAACCCAGCAATATAAGAACTATTATTACCGTGATTGGAACCATTATTTCACTTAACATATCTTTTCCCCCTTATTTAGTCCTCTTGATAACCAAAGACCAGCACCGCGCCATCCCTTATCTCAGCCACAATTACGCGGGTTCCGCTGCGATAATCCTCTCCATCATAGCTGGCGGCAATCTGATTGGTATTGCCCGCCCCTACCTTTATCAAAACTTCACCATATCCTTGGCCAGGAACGGGAACGATTACGGTGGCAATCTTCCCTACCAGCTCTGACATGGAGTATCCGCTTGAGTTTTCCGCATTCTTCATTGGCTTTACATAGACGAAATAGACCAGAGCGGATAAGACGAGGGCAATTAATAAAGAAAACAGGGCTACCGGTACTACATCGAGGGAGGTGAGACGTTCAAGCATAATTCCAGCTCCACCAAACACGGTTATTCCTCCCACTAAAACCATAGGAGAAAGAAAGTCCAAATGGTCAAAAGACAAGAAATCCAATAGGCCCCCCAACACATCACCCAACACATCTCCGAAAATAATAGTAACTAGCGCAAATAATGCTCCCCCGAAGAGACATCCCCAGTATATACTTTGCAAAAGCCTCCCTCCCTTCCGGCAAATCAGACCTTCCCCAACAAAATTCTAGGCCTGGGTGTCTGCCTTGAGCTTTTCTTTTAATTTGGCCAACTCACGGTCCACTTCCTCGCTTCCGCCCAGCACGGACAGTTCCCGATCCAGGCTATCACCAGTCTCCATCTCTGCAGCAACTGCAGCTTCGGCCTCCATCTGCATTATCTTTTCCTGCATGCGTTCAAACCCGCTTTTCGCATTATCTTTGCTGAAGCTGCCTCTTAGTTCGCTTAAATCCTTTTGCGCTTTGGCGGCCTGTGCCCGAACCGATAAGGTATCCCGTTTAGCTTTCAATTGTTCATATTCATCTTTCATATCTTTGAGCTGGCCTTTCAAGCGTTCAGCAGTATCCCGGGCATTCTCAAAGTGTATCTTGTACTCTGCCGCTCGGGTCAGCTGCATTTTTTTGTCCTCCAGCGCGCGCCGCGCCAAATCTTCGCGGTTCTTTTGCAGGGCTTCCATGGCCTGGCTTTCTCGTTTTGTTCCCAATTCCAATGCTTCATCATACTGGACTTTGAACTTTTGAACCGACACCAACTGCCGGGCCACGGCACCTTCAGCATCGGCAATATCATCCCCCATATCCATAAGATACTGGTTTAGAAGCTTGACCGGGTCCTCTGCCTTATCCAATAAAGCATTTAGATTGGCTCTGAGGTTGTCATTAATCCGTTTAAATAGGTTCATCGTAGATAACACCTCCCGTTAACTGCTTTTTCATCTATGCACAAATATCTTATCTTGCGTTCGGATTTACGCCCCTCCCTTCCACCGATTTGCAATAATTACTTAATATCCATAATATTACACATGTTTTTCATTTCTACAACATGCGGTTTTGACCTCTAGGTATAGTTTTTTATATTTTTGCTTCTCTTGCATCATTTTTCTTGCATTTTCACACTATTTACAGAAAACTATGTCATACAATATTCGATACTTTACCTGATGTATTTAAATACTATATGATTAGGAAGAGGTGATTAGTAATGGATTTTGACAAAAGCTATCTGCAAATACTGTTGAAGGAATGTGCTCTTCCGGAAATGAAGATCTCTGATATGCCTGAAATCGATTTGTATATGGAGCAGTTAACTCAATTCCTGGAAAATAAATACAAGGGAATTAGAAGGGACCAGACCGAAAAGATTTTAACGCGAACCATGATTAATAATTACAGCAAAATGGGACTTTTGATGCCTCCCATTAACAAACACTATGGTAAAGAACACATAGTCTTGCTGATTCTCATCTATAATTTAAAAAATGTGCTGTCCATAAATGATATTAAGCTGCTCTTTTCTCCCATATTGAATAATGTTGCGAACCGGGAGGATGATATATTGTTTCTGGAGGATATTTATAATACATTTTTGGAATTAAACAATATTGAATTTGATAATTTCTATAATAGTTTCGCCTATAGACTGGATCTGATTAAAGAAAAAACCAGGGACCTGGACCAGAAGGATCAGGATATTGCCCAGTTGTTTCTGTTCATAATTATGCTGGTCGCGCAATCCAATGCGCAAAAAAAACTGGCCGAAAAACTTATTGATGAGTTTTTTGCTCCTCCAAAAGTCTAAGCTGCGAATCTTTTCGCAGAATTCTCCAATTAATCCCTTAAGCTCCATTCAGAGCTTATCCAAGTTAAAACCGGTAATTGCCTTTCCCCTTGTTATGCCTGATCAACATCTGATTCTTGTCCTGCGACTGCCTCAGCGGGCAGCCGCAATCATCCTTTCAGAATCAGCAACAGCTCAATCGCTTAAAGAAGCGGGGGATATCGTTTCGCCTCGTTATAATAATGACTGGCTATATATTTACGCGCTTACAAACTCAACACAGATGACGCCTGCTGAATATCTCCAGCAGTTTCCACTGGATAATCGGTATATCTTCAATGACATCAGCAGGTATTCTGTACACTCGTGAATCTGTTTTGGCGCAGATGGTAAATGCCGGTTTCGCTTTTTGAAAAATACTTTCTTCACCCCAGAAATCACCCGGCTTATATCTATTTATCTCTTTTTCATCCTGATAAACCGAAATATCCCCGGCATAGAGCAAACAAAGCTCCGGCTTTTTTAGGGCTGGCAGCAATTCCCCGGTGCTGAATATCTCCATCTTCATGGCCCTCGCAATTCGGCTTTTGATAGGGCAGGAGATTCTTTCCCCAAACAGCCAGGTCTTTTCGAGAAAATATCTCTTCTCGACTTCGGTTTTGGCATAATCCAACAAATTATTTCTCCGCAGAAATTCCATATATAGACTGCGGGGAATCTTTAATGCCTGTACATAGTTTATGGCTCGGTAGGTGCCTTTTACTCCGGTATCCATCAAGCAGGAAAGTTCAGCCAGCATGGAACCTACGGTCATCTGGTTTTTCACCCCCTGCTCCGGGATCAAAAACTCCAACAAGCCGTTTAATATGCAGAACACATTTGCGCTTTTTTCGCCTTTTTTAAGAATATTGCTTCCTGGATTAAAGGAAACAATCGGGCAGTTTAGCAGCATTTCAATTTCACAGGAAGGCAGATCGGGAAAAAACAACTGCAAATACTGGGCAGCAAAGGTCTTGGAGTAGTCGCGGTCACAAGGAATCAAGACATCCACCGCGCCAAAAGAAGTGGCATCACCGATTACTTTTTGCCGGTCACTAAGCGGCATGGCGGTGTGGCTGAGTATTATTTTATTGGAAAGATCATCTTTAAAGTCTTCTGCATTGCCGTGAATCATCCCCCCGCCAATATCAATTTTCTTTAAACTAACCGGAGTCAGGTAGCTTTCCTTAACCTTGTCAAAGAAGCTTGGCGTAATGCCGCTTTGCGCCGGGTCATCAGTAATCATCTTCTTTAATACATTCAGGGCGGTTATATCAGCGAGATGGGCGTAAGTGTTGTCACCATTTCCCCAGGGTGCGCGAAAGAACATGATGCATGTCTCCACCGGATGCGGCGAATAAACCGGTTTGACTTCCAATCCTTCGACCATATTCCAAGTATCTGCCTCAAGATCGCGAATATCAAAATAGTTAGCAAACAATGATTCATCCATACCGGTCAAAGCAGCCAGTTTCTTCATAACCGAGGCACGAACCAGCGGAGTTGAATAATATTTGATGCGGTGATCGGAACGAAGCAAAACGGTAAGCCCGCTAAAGTGATCATCATGGGCATGGGTCTGGAATATTCCTTCTATTTCACTGGCCGCTATTCCCATCGCCTGAAGATTATGAAGAAGGCTGGGGCCTGCATCGATCAGATAGATTTTCCCTTGAAAAATGATAATGCTGGCCATGCAGGGACGATTTATATCCCATCCATCACCTTCCCCGGTATGAATAACCGAAAAGTAGTCACGCTTATATTGATGAAATCCAAGATAATAAGGTGCTTCGTAGTCCTCCCCGGGCGCCAGATTAAGATCTACGGAGATAGTCTCCCCACGGTAGCTAAATTCATATTGATTCAGACCCTGGTGCTGTATAAAAACCCCATTGCGCAGTTCCGTGGCTTTGCCTGCAATAATTCTCATTTCCAACAGTTCTTCGGTTTTTAAAATCTTATCAAAAGCAAACTTTAGTTTCATACGCATCATCTGCATGGCTTCTTCCTCGGAGATGCCAGCCGATATAATCTCATCTTTTGAAGCTAGCCCGTAGTTACCCCGGTAAATGTATTCAGCCTGGGCTTTTACCTGATTCTCACTCCCGATCAGCAAAGGTTTCAACCCTTTATTGTTGGGATGACCGGGCAATATCATGCCCTGCCGGTAAAACATTTGCAGAACCGGGAACTCTGCCAGATTGGCAAAGCGCTCGTTTTGCATGGGCAGGTCGGAAAGCAGGATGGCATTGGGACCGGTTTCGAAAATCACCCCGGCCTTTTCCTCACAGGCTATCAGGCCTTTCTTAATCAGATGTTTGACACTGTCAGCCGGGCAGCCGCATAAAACATACAGTCCGGCTTCCGGAATTTCCACCCAGAATATACCGGTCGCCACTTTGATTTTTCTCACTATTGTTCCCTCCTGGCTAACTCAACTTTCTGACCAAAAGAATAGGCTGAAAAGCCCGAAAAAGCAATAAAATAAACTGTTTTAAAATCCCATATTGACGAACATCGCGAGCTATCTTATATGTCATTGCGAGTGCAGCGAAGCAACCTATCCATCGCCAAGTCATTTTAGATTGCTTCGCTACTGCTCGCAATTATCACGGGTAATAACCCACCACGGTAAACGAAAAGCGTCAGACCGTTTTTCATTTACGTAATCAATTACCGGGGAAGATTGCCGCGTCGCTGCGCTCCTCGCAATGACAAGCACACTATTTTCATAGCAATGACAAAAAGAGCAGCGTTGCCTCAGCAATGACAATTTAGTTGTGTCGCATAATAGTCAACTACGAAAGTTGAGTTACTAATATTCTTCTATTAGCGTATATTCTCGGATGATCATTATCTTCCTGCTTCTAAGGTTTTTAGTCATATATATTCTGCCCTATTAAGGAAAACCCATATACTCCAATGGCTTTCCCTTAACATCAAGAAATCCCCCCCTTTATGTCGAAAAATCAAAAAATTGCGTATACTATTATTTATAGAAATTACTTCGACCTCCCAAGCTCTTGGTTTTCATTAAATATTAACTGGAGGCCCGCTATGATCAAGATTATGGCTGATTCAACCTGTGATTTGTCCCCATATTTTATAGAAAAATATGATATTGGGGTCGCCCCTTTAACCATTCATATCAACGGCAGGACTTATCGCGATAAAATCGATATTCAAGCCGATGAATTCTATAAAATGATTATGGATTTACCAGAACCCGCAACTACTTCCATGCCCAGTCCCAATGAATATTTAGAGATTATCAACCAGGCAATTATGGATGGTTATCGAGAAATGCTATGTATTTGCATGTCCAGCGGCACCAGTGCTGCTTATCAATCGGCGGTAATTGCCAGAGATCATTTCTATGAGGATAATCCTAATTCAAACATAAAGATTCACGTTGTTGACTCCAAAAGCATGAGTCACGGAAGCGGCTGGTTAATATTAAAGAGCGCCCGTCTAAGAGAAATGGGCGCTAGTTTTGAAGATCTGATTCAGTTTAATGAACAGTATAAAACCCAGGTGAAACACTTTCTTACGGTTGACGATTTGGAACACTTGCGCCGGAGCGGAAGACTATCGAATGCCAGTACATTCATAGGCAAGATTTTGAACCTCCGGCCGGTCATGACCATGAAAAATGCCAGGGGAGCTATTGTAGCCAAGGAACGCGGGCGCAAAAGGGTTCTCGAACACTACGTAAGGGAATTCATTAGGCGCAACGACCCGGATATCACGGACTTTATAATAATTGGCTATACTTCCGACCTGGACTTCGCTGAAAACTTAAAGACCAAACTCCTTCGGGAAAGCGGCTTTGCCGGTGACATATATATTATGCAAATGGGAGTCGCAGTAGGTGCTCATGTTGGTTTAGGAGCCGTATCAATGTTCTTCATGGAAAAGAATCGCAAAACATCCTGAACCGATGCTCCTATTTTAAGCTTCAGGGGCAGCAAACAGGACAAATACCGAATATTCGTATCTAGGCTCATTAGGATCATAGTTGAGATTTACATGCTGGAATATGACGCGCAGCTTATAGCCGTTTTTCACAACCTCAAAGGTCATTTTTTCAGGAGCAATGGATTCTTTAGGGGTGTTGCTGATCCCCGACAGCGATTTTGCGAATTCATAAAGACCAGTCCCCACCAGTTCGGTGCCCTGTTCGTTCTTTAATGAAACCCGGACATCTTTTGAAGATACAGTTTCAAAGGCAAGCTTGTATCTTACCCCCCGGACCAGCAGATCATAAACCGGCTGATCGCCTTGCTGCATCCCTGAGTAAAAAGAAGCATTCACAAAGGTATCATAACCACTGATCTCAAACGGTTTTTGGGAATCAAGGCTGGCAAAGAAGTTGCTGAAATCAGCTTCCGCATAGGCAGGTTCAAACCCCAGGGTACTTTTCATTTTATCAACGGTATTAAAACCAGCCGGCAGCCATTTTACGGAATTAATATAATTGCGACGCTCCAGGTAAGAAAGGATGCTGGTTGATTCAACTCTCAAATTCTGCGACACCATAGATTTCGGAGTGATCTTTCCGCCCACCAAAATGCCTTCCTGTATAAGCATATGTTCCAGCCGGTTAATCTGACTGACCCTTGATACGGTAAAGGTATCCACGGGCGGGATGACTGAAAAGATCGCAAATCCGGCTGCCAGCAACGCAATAATTCCGTTTTTGGCCACCGGTTTAAAACTTAGCAAAACACCGCAGGCAATCGAGAATACTCCGAAGAGGGTGACGTAATAGCGCGACTCGGTAATCCCATAGGCCTCTACCCGGATGCCAACCGAGACCAGCTGCATGATTACCACGGGAACCAGTACTTTAGGAAATATCCGGCGATACCAGAGTGCAAAACGGTTTTCCAACAAACTGGCCAGAACATATATGGTAAGCCCGGCCGCTGAATAGGCCAAAACCATGGTGCCCAACTGTCCTGAAGGCCATTTCAGAGTAAGCAGGATTTTTATAAAATAAGCAGTCAACACCAGGGTATAAACGCTTAATAGGGGAATCGCAATATAAGAAATGAGGATTTCAAGGATTTTGGGATATTCCCCCATATGCCCGGCATGCTCTCGATGGATTGAATCCTCGGAATTAAATCGAGGCAGCAAAGACAAGTAATAAATCGTGGCAAAAAGAACCCATACGATCGTCATCATATAGGCATAGGCATCTTCATTAACCGGGAAAAGCAAAGTATCGATAGTAGCTATAATGCTCGCACAGCCGGCGGAAAGCACGCCCGAGTATAAGACAGAGGTAAATGCCGATATCAAATGGGTAAGTGCGATGGTATTGAAATCCGCATGGCGACAATACGAGGGTACCCACAAAGTAACGCAAAACATGGCAAAAACCGCTACAAGAGTACGGATCTCAACCTCAAAACTAATACTGGGAGCAGGGGCTAAAATCAGGTAATAGCCCAGTGTTAAAACGGCTGCCAAACCGTAGACTAACGGACGAATTTTGTCCCAACGTTCAAACCTTTCACAGGCAAACTGGGCAGCGACGCCCAGAAAAGCGCCCAGCAAAAACGTAAACATCAGCTTCTGAATAATCAGTTCGGGTTCCCCTTGCAGGGATATCATATAAGAGATCAAGGCCGCAGCCCCGACCAGACAGACGACGGTCAAAGGGAAACGTGCAATTGCTCTAAATAGCCCCTGCAGAATCCGTATGATAACCTCGCTTAAGCGTTTCATTTTTAATCCCCCAAACTTCGCAGGCTAAAACAACCACACATTAATCCATCAATTTTAAACACCAGTGAATTGCATGAATACCTATTGTCTTAATATTATGATTCAAACCTCCCGCTGTCAATTTTTCGGCCAAACACTTACAACCTGCACCCTTTTATGGCTTTAGTTCATCTGTTTTTGACATGTGATCTGTCACGTCTTTTTGAGTTCCTCTGAGAAATATCCTTATGATAACCTCTAGTCCGCTTCTGCGTTTCATTAGGCCTCTTGGGAGTAATTAACGGCGCATTGGATAGTTCCTGAAATGGAACATTTCCAGTTTCCCGGGTCAACATCTTAAGAGCTGCCGATAACAGCGTAACTGAATCATGTTCTTCCAATAAACTCTCAGCCACGCTTCTAAACTGCTGCGTATCGTCCGTTTCCTTAACCTTAAGGAGGTTCTCCACAACTATACGCTGCAAACCTTCAAAAGCTTCTTTCACTGAAGGCACCGGTTTTCGCAGTATTTTGTGTTTTACGAGCTGTTCAATGCTTTTGAGATGATTGATTTCGCGCGGTGTTACAAAAGTAGTCGCCAAGCCAGATTCGCCAGCACGCCCGGTCCTGCCGATACGATGTACATAACCCTCCAGGTCCTGGGGTATATCAAAATTGTAAATGTGAGTAATTCCAGTTATGTCCAAACCGCGAGCAGCCACATCGGTTGCCACCAAGACCTCAATCTCGCCTGCCTTGAATTTACGCATAACACTATCTCTCATGTTCTGGCTTAAATCGCCATGAATGCCTTCAGCCGAGTACCCACGCCCGCTCAACGCTTCCGCAATCTCATCAACCCGGCGCTTGGTGCGGCCAAAAACAATTGCCAGGTCGGGATTCTGCATATCAAGCAAGCGGCACAATATATCCAGTTTCTGCCTTTCCGGTGTTTCAATATATTCCTGGGCAATATTTGATACCGTAACTTCCCGGGGGTCAATATGAATTAATTCCGGGTTTTTCATGAATTGCCGGGCCAGAGATTGAATGTATGCTGGAATGGTTGCTGAAAAAAGCAGGGTTTGCCGTTCATCAGGCATTTGCTGAAGAATCGCCTCAATATCTTCTTTAAAGCCCATATTCAGCATTTCGTCGGCCTCATCCAAAACAACTATTTTGATCTGCTGCAGCCGGATGGTCTTTCTTCTCATGTGATCCATCAAACGGCCCGGGGTGCCAACAATAATATGCGGCCTTTTTTTCAATGCTTTGATCTGCCGGTCTATCTCCTGCCCGCCATAGATGGGCAATGACCTGATGTTTTTAATATGTCCAATTCTGTTAAGTTCCTCCGCCACCTGCATAGCCAACTCGCGGGTGGGAGTAATGACAATACCCTGGATCTGCTCGCGCTCTGTTTCACATCTTTCCACCAGGGGTATGCCAAATGCTGCGGTTTTCCCTGTTCCGGTTTGTGCTCTGCCAATCAGGTCCTTGCCCATCATGGCAATAGGGATCGTCTTTTCCTGTATAGGTGTGGCTTCTTCAAATCCCATATTAATTAGGGCTTGAATGATAGAGGGCTCTATTTGCAATTTATCAAAAGTCATCATTATTTTCTATCTCCTTCGCTACTGTTTTTTAACATCGCAAGAAACTGTGGAGCAGTTTCTTTCACACCGCTGCAACGAGGCGGGGATTAGAATCCGCCGCCTGTTTGCTTAATAGGAACCCGACCGTTTAGTGGTGGAGAATCTTTTCGCCTCATTATATTTAGATTTACCCGAATATCGGTTTTTAATAACTCCTTCCTTTTTAACAATTTAACACAATCGCACGATATTTTGCGCCATAATTGGCAGCTAAGATATAAGCAAGCCAAGGCCTGGCACTTTTTTATTAGGAGGAATAGGAATGGAAAAGAAATTCAAAAAAGTACTGGTAGGGATGCTGGTAATGTCAATGCTGGTGGGCGGAGTTTTTAGCGCACAGGCCGACACCAGGGACGCAGAAGCCGAAACCGGGAAATCCAAGGCCGTTGTAGCTCAAGGCATAATGACTTCCCCGCCCATGTCCGATATCCAGTATCAGAAATTTATCGCTTACTTGACCCAGGAATACGCTCCGGAATTGAAAGCCGAATGGGAAAAAGCCTTTGCCGACCGGGCCGGTATAACGCTGCCGGTACCATCCGATTTGCCTGCCAATGTAAAGATTACCGGCATCAACAAGATGGGTAACATTAAATTTGGTACGGTTACCGTCACGGCTAAAAATTCGGATAAAACCGGGCCGAATGCTGAAGTTGAAGCATCGGAAATCTATATGAGTTTTGCACAGAATCCCGGGGATAAGCTTGACCCCGGAACGGATGTAATAAGCGCAACCGAGGTGAAACCAGGGGCGAATTGCGTAACCATAACATTTCCCCAAGAAAATGACGAACATTTCACCGAACAGATGAAGCTGCAGGATGAATTGGATAAAGCCATCACCAGCAACGACGGCAATGCCATAAAAAAGGTTTTGGGCAAGATGTTAACAAATTATAAAGAAAATTCAGAGGATATGAAAAGCGCCTTGTCGAAGGTAGAAATTACTACAAGCGAGAAATAAGCTGAGCAGCTGCAGGGGGGCAACCCCTTGCAGACAGCCGGTTGGAGATATGAATATGAGTAAGCTAATTGCACTGGTGGAAGACGATAAAAATATCAACGATATACTGTCATCATACCTCTTAAGGCAAGGATGGCAGGTACTTTCTTTTCTGTCCGGGGAGGATGCCCGGGCTGCCAGTATCCATCCCCATCTATGGATACTTGATATAATGCTGCCGGGAATCGACGGCTACCAGTTGATCCGGGAGATCAAGGCCAGGACCCCGGAGGTGCCGGTTATTTTTATTTCGGCCCGGGATGCAGATATAGACCGTATAGTCGGATTGGAAATGGGCAGTGAAGACTACCTGGCCAAACCTTTCATGCCCGAAGAACTTGTAATAAGAACACGCAAGGTCCTGGACCGGGTATACAAGCCCGCTAAACGAGATGAGGAGCAAGGTTCCCAGCTTATGCTGGGCCCCTATATCATTGATTTGACTTACCGCGAGGTCTTTAGGCTGCCGGAACGGGAGCGCATCGAATTAACCGCCAAGGAATTTGACCTCTTGCATCTCTTTGTTCGTCATCATCAGCAGCAGCTCGATCGCGAACAAATCCTGCAATATGTTTGGGGCAGTGAATATTTTGGTTCGGACCGGGTGGTGGACAATCTGGTCAGACGAGTCCGGCGCAAGCTCCCTGAACTACGCCTGGAAACGATCTACGGCTATGGCTACAGGTTGGTGGAAGCATGAAAAATCTGCCGCTGGCCGTACAAATCTGGGTGCTTTGCGCAGCCATAACCTTGTCCGTCTCCCTGCTGATTATGGTATTTTTACCGGGCATGCTGCAGCAATTCTTTACCAATCAGGTCTTAAGCATACTGGAAGATTCCCAAAAAAATATTCAAGTTGGCACAGTTACCATTTCATCATCCAAAATCTCCAACGGACCAACCAATTTATTAATAACTACTGAAAACAAATCCAGTGCTTTGGAATCAGTTCCCCTGCTTACAGAAAACTCAGCGGAAATAAGCATTAAAAACAATTCCGCTACAGACCCGTCTCCGCTTCAAGCGATTACCATTACCCTGCCAGCCCATCCTGCTTCACCGGCTTCAGTTCCGTTTATGAACCATATTTATTTCTCTGAAGCAACTCCGCTGCCTTCCGGATTGTTTCCGGAACCTTTTTACAAGAAGGTCACAAAGGATGCGGCCCGGCAGACGGATTCGGTCCAAAAATACACCGAGGCATTTGACAACAAAACCCTTTTATATGTTATTCGTAAAACCAAGGACAATGGCTGCAACGGCAACCTTATCTCCTATTCCTGGGGGAGCTACCGCAATGATATGGCAGGCAGTTTGTACCGGAAACTGATGCTTCTCATGCTGGTCATCATTGTTTTATCCTGGATTCCTTCATTGCTGGTATCCCGGCATCTGACCCGCCCGCTGGTTAAAATGGAAAACCAGGTTTTAAAAATTGGCAGCAAAGAGTGGGATGAACCCCTGGAACTTGAGCGCGGAGATGAAATCGGCAGGCTGGCCAAGGCTTTTGAAAACATGCGGCAGCGATTGCTCAGGCAGGATCAGGCGCAACAAACCTATCTGCAGAATATATCGCACAGTCTGAAAACCCCCATAATGGTTATTCAAAGCTATAGCAAGGCCATACTGGACGGTATCTATCCCAAAGGCGACCTGGAAAGCAGCCTGTTAACCATACAAAACGAAGCCGACCGGACCAACAAGCTGGTTCAAGACCTCTTGATGCTTAACAAGATAACATACCTCTCCACCCGCGACCTTAAAATCGAACCAGTGCCGCTGGCAGCACTGGCGAAGGAGATTGCCGACAAGTTACGCAGCCGCCGTCCGGAACTAAAATGGGAAGTCCAGCTTGCCGATTATAGTTTTGCAGGTGACCCGGATCAGTGGAAGATTGTGTTGGAAAACCTTCTGGACAATGCTACCCGCTACGCCGTAAATACCATACAGATTTCACTTCAGCCACCAAACTCCAGTCAGGGCTGGTGGCTGCGCATCTGGAATGAGGGAATGCCAATAGATGATGATTACCTGGAAAAGATTTTCGATGAATACTACGCCGGCCAGGGCGGCCAGTCCGGGCTTGGTTTGGCCATAGTACGCCATATCGTGCAATTGCATAAAGGCAAAGTCTGGGCCGCCAACGAAAACAACGGCGTTGCATTCTATATAGGGTAAGGAAGGCACGGGGACGGTTCTTTTGCCTGCAACTAGTTGCAGGCAAAAGAACCGTCCCCGTGCCTTCTGGGGGATCATTTCCATGTACCAGTCTCATAACCATTAAAATTCATATAGCGTATTTGGCCGCATTCACCCTTGCTTTTCATATTCACCGGGTCCAGTTTGAAGTTATTCGCCCAGATATGACAAATTGCTTTATTCATTTTTTCAGCTTTATCTATGATTTGAGCAGTTATCGAACCTTCTTCAAGCTCATTGCCATTCCAGATGGCGATTAAAACATCACTGTGCTCAGCAATATAATAACCGGCTTTCAGATACGCTGATTTACGGGTTGAGGAGGGCGGCATTTCAATTATTTCGAGGGCTTTATGCGTTAACCAGTATTCCAATTCCTTCCGCAATTCAGCCCCCTGGCTATATAAGCGGTAATCATCCGCAGGGGCAAAGTCATTGAGATAATCGTTTTGGGGAAGCGGTAATATCGCAATCAGCCGGGCGGCTTCCCGATTTAACAGCTGCCTGGCCAGCAGCCGCTCAGCCCCCGCTGCCAATGTTGAATAAACGGTTAAGTAATGCTCGGCAAACTGTTGCTCAATATAGCAGATTGCCTCATTAATTGCCTGCTGCAATTTGCCGGTTTGCTCGGGGTCCAGATTGCTGTGGCCGGTAATCCCGATGCTGAGTGTTTTACGATCTCCCATATAGGTCAAAGCATTAAACTCTTTTACATTCACGTGCATCCCAATAATATTATCCGGGGGCAGACTTGATAATTCAAATTTTCGTTTATCGGCCAGGCTGCTCATTTTAATTAAATTCTCCATCGAACGAGCGCCATGATAATACTTGTTTACGCGCAGCAGGGCATCCAAGACCCCCGTCTCTATCACAAATTGCTCATCTGTTCTTATTTGTGGTGCATTGGTCTCCAAATATTGTCTTAAAATAAAGGCCCGGCGAATCATAAAAAGCCTGTCCTCAACGGTATTGGGGTTGCCGTTGATTCCTCTGATGTTTATATAGGCGCTTAGCCGACTAATGAAATCAGGTTTCTTGGCCGTACGATCTTCCAGGGTATCAGCTTTTTGAAAATCTGCAAAAGAGTGCCGGGTTGCACCCGCGAAGACATATATCCCTCCGCCTAAAGGGCGGGCTATGCCATGATCACTAAATTCCCCATCCTGCATAGGAGCCAAAAAATAACGCAGCCATCCTAAATTCCGGCCTTCACATGGATTATCAAACTCGTCCCAGAAGACCAGCGGCATTTTCCCCTGCAGATTCAAATCACGGATCTGGTGGAAAGCCGTCAGCAACTCCTGGGGAGATTCGAATTGCGAAAGGTTAAAGGTTAACTGGGCATCTTCCCCGATCCCAAGTCCTTTGGCTATCTCTTTGACCACAAAAGATTTACCGGCACCAGGAGGGCCAAATACCGCAACACATAAAGGAGTCTCCGAATTTTTGAGCCGCAGGTATTCCTGCATGGCATTTTTGACACTGCGAACCCCTTCAATTTCCTGCCGATCCGCACTAAACCATGCCCCAATCGTTTCCACCGGAACATCGGGCAAGGCGGTTAGTGGTCCTTTCAGCACAATATTACGGGCGCATTCATTTACCGCATTATAGGGATCCTGAATGGAAAAGCAGCTTTGCTGCCGTTTTAATAGTTTTTCCTCCAGAATCGTCCAGTGATCTCCGGCTACCAGGTTAATAATCGTTTCATTGCTCATGCTATAAAAACCCAGATTGCCGATTTGCGTAACCATTAAACGATCTGAACCCTGAGCTTCAGCACCTAATTCCTGATAAAAAGCAGCTATGCTTGGATAAGGAAAACTCAGCTGTTTATAATTATCTTTTTCCACTGCCTCATAACCCAGGATGTGAAGTTTGCGCGCCAGCTTAACCCCTTTGGCGCTGGCCCTTGTCCAATCCATTGTTGCCTGGTTTTGAGCCCAGTCCGAGGCCAGTGCCCCCAGCAGACAAGCATGATAGCCCATTATCTGGCCGGGATACTGATTGGCAAACTCCCCTTCCTGCCAGCTGCGATCGAAAATCATGGTGCTTTTGGACTTGCCGATGATGATTGCCCCACTGGCACCAAGCGTAACTATTACTTGTTTATACTTTATGCTTTTAGCTTTGGCTTCAACGAACGGACAATTTTTGCTTAGAACTGCGGTTGCAACCTCTTCCAGCATTCTTTCCCATGATAAGGATAGGCCTATTTTTACAGCACACGAGCGCAGATCACTTATAGAAGTGACGACGGTAGTTCGATCTGCCCAACCCAAATCCATTATCCGGTCAAGTATGGGATTATCCTTGCCATCATTGTACTGACCCAGTTGGACAATAATATCCTGCGGCAGTTTTTCCCCAGGATCAGTTGATAAAACCTCGGGCCAGCCTTCCTGACAATTTCGAAAGCCCAGGTTGGTATCCTGGATAATCAGTAAATCAGGAACGCCGGTCAGCCTGGCAGCAGCATAGTCCCAGTCGCCAGGCTCAAATTGATGCCATTTCTCCAAACGAAATGCATTATTGTGATAGCCCGGATTGGGAAATTCCCGCCATACCGTCCAGGAGGTGGTTATACGGTTATCTTTAGGGCGGTTCAGCAATTCCTCGTTTAGACTCGCACCTTCAACCTCAGCCAATTCCGGCGATATCATTCTGCTTAGTAATTGATAAATTATCGCCGAACCACCAGGTTTGGAACTCAGCCTGACCTTGGTATCCTCTTTGGGTTTTTCCCAATAATAAACCCCGCCCCTGACGATAATCTCTTCGTTATGAATTCTTAACCAATCTACAGTTGGATCACCACAAACCTGAATGAGTTTTTTCATAATTAAATGCTCCCCTATTATTTATTAACTCAACTTTCTGAGCAAAAGAATAGGCTAAAAAGCCCGAAAAAGCAATAAAATAAACTGTTAAAATCCCATATTGACGAACATCGCGAGCTATCTTATATGTCATTGCGAGTGCAGCGAAGCAATCTATCCATCGCCAAGTCATTTTAGATTGCTTCGCTACCGCTCGCAATCTTCACGGGTATTTAACCCGCCACGATAAACGAAAAGCGTCAGACCGTATTTCATTTACATAATCGATTACCGGGGAAGATTGCCGCGTCGCTGCGCTCCTCGCAATGACAAGCACACTAGTTTCATAGCAATGACAAAGGAGAAGCGTTGCCTCAGCAATGACAATTTAGTTGTGTCGCATAATATGTCAACTACGAAAGTTGAGTTATTAAAACTAACCCCGGCTATCAGGAAACTGATTTACGTTTCGCAGCAAGGGCGTTATCAGCACCCGTCTCATTTATTAACTTATCTTATATTATCTGATATCAAGCATGTTTTCACTAATTGAATCCGTATGATATATGCCATTCAGATGTCAAGGCAAGCAAGTCTCGCCGGCTGTTTTCATAGTTCCGGGTAATAAGCTGGCCAATAATTTGCCTACTTTGCATGCAAGCTGTTAGTATTAGATAGATTATTTCCGGTTTTAATCTTCCGCACCGCTGCAACGAGGCGGGGGATTTGAAACCGCTGCCTGTTTGCTTAGTTAGGAACCCTACCATTTAAAGAAGCGGGGACATCTTTTCGCCTCGTTATATCTGGCGGGTTTTGCCTGCCTTAAAGGAGTTTTTGCGTAATTATGCATAAGATTATTAATATGATTGTGGCTGAGACTGGTTTGCCGGCCCATAAAGTAAGCAGCACGGTAAACCTGCTGGATGATGACAAGACTATCCCTTTTATTGCCCGTTACCGCAAAGAGGTTACCGGCGAACTGGATGAGGTCCAGATCCGGCGCATTGATGAACTATTAAGCTTTTTTCGCAATCTGGAGCAGAAAAAGGAAGAAGTGCTGCGTCTGATAGATGAGCAAGGCAAACTAACCGAGGAGATCCGGGGGAAAATACTGGCAGCGCGAAGGCCTGTAGAAATCGATGATATCTACCGTCCTTTTCGCCCCAAACGCCGAACTCGCGCCTCTATGGCCCGGGACAAGGGTTTGCAGGGGTTGGCTGACTTTATCCTGAATGCTGCAGAAAACGATTTTCCCGAACTGGAAGCGGAAAATTATATAAATGAAGATGTACCTACCACTGCGGATGCCTTGCAGGGGGCTCGCGATATTATTGCTGAACAGGTAGCCGATGATCCGGCCATGCGGCAGGCCGCGCGGGACTTAAGCCGTAAATCGGGGCAGATTGCTGCCAAAGCCCGCGACCTGGAAAAAGAAACTGTCTATACCATGTATTACGATTATCATGAACCGGTGGCGCGTATACCTTCGCACCGGATTCTGGCTATTAACCGGGGCGAAAAAGAAGAGATACTCAAAGTGGGCTTGGAGCTTGAGCCTTCGGCTATCATCAAGATGCTGAACCGCAACTGTCTCCGGCCCGGTGCAGCTGGCGAGCAGATTGAGCAAGCGGTTGCAGATTGCTGGCAGCGTTTGCTGGCCCCGGCCATTGAAAGAGATATACGCAATGAACTAACCGAGCTGGCCCATACCCAGGCCCTGCAGGTATTCTCCAGAAACCTGCGGTCCCTGCTGCTGCAGGCTCCAGTAAAAGGAAAGGTCATGCTGGGGATTGACCCGGCCTATCGTACCGGCTGCAAATGGGCCGTGATTGACGCTACCGGCCTGGTCCTGGAGATAGGCGTATTTTATCCCACCCCGCCAAGGAGCGATATTGCCGGCACTGAGAAAGTCCTAACCCGCCTGCTGGACCAATATCATATTGATGCTATTGCAATCGGCAACGGGACTGCTTCCCGGGAAACTGAGCAGATGGTGGCAGCCTTTATCAATAAATCGTCTTATCCGGGTTTGGCCTATACCATCGTCAGCGAAGCGGGAGCCAGCGTTTACTCCGCCTCGGAACTGGCGGCCCGGGAATTTCCCCAGCTGGACGTTGCTGAGCGCAGCGCCATTTCCATCGCCCGCAGGATTCAGGACCCACTGGCCGAACTGGTCAAGATAGATCCAAAGAGTATCGGGGTGGGGCAATACCAGCATGATATCAACGCCCGCAGTCTGGACCAGAGTCTGACCGGCGTAGTGGAGTCAGCCGTAAACTATGTCGGAGTGGACCTCAACACCGCCTCCTCCTCGCTGCTCTCCTATGTGGCAGGGATCAACGCCACCGTCGCCAGCAACATAGTCAAGCAGCGAGAAGCCAACGGCCCCTTTAAAAACCGCAAACAGCTATTGAAGGTGCCCAAGCTGGGTCCCAAAGCCTTTGAACAATCGGCTGGTTTCCTGCGCATCAGCGGAGGAGATAATCCGCTCGACGCTACCCCTATTCATCCTGAATCTTATAAACTGTCCAGCGGGCTGCTGGATTTCATTGGAGCCGGTATGGATGAACTGGGCAGCGAGGATTTGCGCAGCAAGCTCCAGTCCTTGAATCTCAATAAAGGAGCGGAGGAACTGGGAGCTGGTCTGCCCACCCTAAGGGACATCATCGATGCCTTAATGCGGCCCGGCCGCGATCCCCGTGAAGATGTCCCCCCGCCCATCTTCCGTCAGGATGTTCTGAGCCTGGAAGATATCAAAACCGGGATGGAATTTGAAGGAGTAGTTCGTAATGTCGTTGATTTCGGAGCCT
>JAQUXM010000129.1 GCA_028692415.1 Syntrophomonadaceae bacterium
AGCTTTATGCCCAGATCCACCACGGTAACCAGATAATTGGATACCGCACAGGCTCCGGCATGATATAAAGGCTTGGCCTGCCGGTCTATAAAGAAATATTTCCCTTCCAGGGCTTCCACAATGCCAACAGCTGTATCATAAGCATCTTCATCGCCTTCAATACTGAAAACCGAACCGGGCAGGTTCGCAATCGCCCGGTCGAGGCCAGCAAATGACTGCAGGGGATGCACTGATAAAACCATCGCGCCAAACTCCTTGGTTCTATCCAAAACTTCCGACGATAAAGCACCGCTCATATGGATGATAATCTGCCCGGGCTTTAACGCCCGGCTATCAGCCAGGGTGCTCGCAACACTCTGAATAGCGGTGTCGGAAGTGGTAATAAACAATATATCTGCCGAGCGAGAAACTTCTTGAGGTGAATTGTAAGGGGTACATCCGATCCGGTCCACAAGCTGTTTTGTAGATTCGGATTTTAGATCGCAAACACCCGTAATCTCAAAGCCGTTATCCCTGAGTACCACCCCAACTGCCGTTCCTACAACCCCCGCCCCGATAATACCGATCTTGTTTTGCACTGACATAACCCCCTTTGCGGGTCAGTTAAACAACCGTCACCAGTGAATCGTCTTGTTCTGTAAAGATACAAGCGCAACTAGCAAAAAGTATCGGCGGGAGAACCCTGAATTCTCTCAATTTTTTGATTCCCTTCTCGGACTAAAGCTCTAATCAACACCTCCTCGATTTTAGCTCCATCACCAGGAAAAATTAATTCCGCGTTAATTTCCTGCAAAGGAAGCAGTACGAACAGCCTTTCGCGCATATACGGATGAGGAATCGTCAATTCTGGAGTATTCAACTCCTCGCCGCCGTATAGCAAGATATCCAGATCTATTAACCTGGGGCCCCATTTTTCGATACGTTGACGGCCCATTTTTATTTCAATATTTTGTAAATAATGTAGCAGTTCCCGGGGAGCAAGCACCGTCTCGATTTCTATAACCTGATTTATAAAATCGGGCTGGTCCAGATTGCCCCACGGTTCACTAATATATAGTGATGAAGTTTTTTTTATATTTATATCGCTAATGCTTCTCATCGCAGCGAGAGCATCATTTAAGTTTCTAATCTTATCTCCTTGATTGGAGCCTAAACCTATATATACAATGTTCATGAGCGGGTTCACCCTCTAAAATAGCATATGGTCTTCTATAGAGCAAGAAAATTTTCTGCTTTGTTTGGCAATTGGAAATATTTTAAAAAATCTTTTTTCGACATGGCTATGCTGAAGACCTTACTTCCCTCTGGCTGCACTTTTTAAGCATCCGAAGAAACGGCGGAGCGGTTTCAACATAATTTGATCATTCCCGAAGGGAACTAATATAAGTGTTCCCCGCAGGGGGCAACACAACGCTGCAACGAGGCGGGAGATCAGAAGACGCCGCCGGTTTTGTTAACAGGATTCTGTGGCATCTTTTTCCCTCGATATTTTTACGGCAAAATAATTAAATATTCCCGCTACCGGCGCATTCGGTTTATAGACCGTAACTTCAACTGCGCTTACTGCAAAATCTTTCAAGATGACCCGGGCTATATTTTCGGCCAGAGTTTCAATAAGCTTATACGATTTATCTTCTACAATCTTTCGTACGCTATGAAATACTTGTTCATAGTCCACCGTAAGTTCCAGTTCATCTTTTAATCCAGCCGGACTGAGGTCCAGATGAAGCTCCAGATCAATGCCAAACTCCTGGGGAGTGTTTTGCTCAACCTCCAGAACGCCATGGCGGCCTTGGAATTTCAGCCCCCGGGCTATTATTTTATCCATTTTCATGCATCACCGCATCACACATCAATGCCACTCTTTTACTTTCCCTGACATCATGAACCCTTATGATATCAGCCCCATTCATTATGCTCATAGCTGTCACACCCAGACTGCCTTCCAATCGTTCATCAACTCCCAGTCCCAGGGTCTGTCCAATGAATGATTTGCGGGAGGCCCCAATTAAAATTGGTCTACCCAGGCTCTTGAATTCCTCCAGGTGCTTGATAAGCAGGCGGCTTTGCGCCGGGGTTTTGCCAAAACCTATGCCCGGGTCGATTATGATCCGGCTTTCCTCCACCCCCGCATTTACCGCTTGACTTATTGAATCCTGCAATTCGCTTACGATATCGCTGATAAGATCATCATAAGGCTTGTCCTGGTCAAACTGCAAGCGATTATGCATTAACACCACCGGAGCCTGGGCCGCAGTAATTACCGGTAAAAGCTCGGGATCAAGCTGCAGGCGGCCGATATCATTGATAATATGCGCTCCGGCTGCCAGGCAAAGCGCCGCTACTTTCGCCCGGAAGGTATCTACGGAAATAATTAAATTATGTTGGAGCAGTTCTTCTACTACCGGGAGCACCCGGTTGATTTCTTCATCTTCGGGCAATAGCTGAGCGCCCGGGCGGGAGGAAGCCCCGCCAATATCGATTATATCGGCACCCTGTGCTTGCATCTGCAGCGCATGCGCTACGGCTTGCTCCTTAAACATAAATTTACCCCCGTCCGAAAAAGAGTCGGGGGTAACATTTAGAATTCCCATTATTAAGGTGCGGGCTCCGATTTCCAGGCTCTGCCCGCCATTCATCAGCAGCTTGCAGGCTGGTCCATCCATCCCATCCAGAATGCTCTGAATCTGGGTCGCCAATCTCTTCAGGCCAAAGGGCTGGAGCCGCAATTTCTCCAATAACAAACGATAATGCTTGAGGTTTCCCATCAGCAGCACATCGGTATTACCCTCAAAACTGAGCGCATCACGCTTGACCGCAGCTTCTCCCCCTTTGGACAGCATTTCCTGTTTAATGATGTTAGCGGCCCGACAGGGTATTTGCTTCAACTTTATGCAACGGTAAATAGCTTTGGGAAGCAGATAGGTATAAGCCCCGCCATCAACCCCAATTTCCTGCAAAAAACCTTGGGCTTCCTCGCTATTCCGAATTACAACCGCATGATGTCCAGACGACATAAGCTCCCTCGCTTATTGGTGAGGGGTAAGGAGTGAGGCGTGAGGAGTAGTTCACGCTTTTTCCTTCAGTCCCTCAATAATTTTACTATATTTTCTTTTTTATGCTTTTTATTAATCCACCGATCAAGGCAAATACTCTGTCAACTTGGGTTAAGATCTTTTCATCACTTGTGTAACCGAGATCCCTGGCTATTAATAACTGGGTTTCCAATTCGCTAAGTGATCCACGAGCAATAGTTAAAAACCGTACAAATTCGAGATTGCTGTCGCGTGCGGCTCCCTCAGCTATATTGCTTGGGATTGAGATTGCACAACGCCGCATCTGGTTAGTTAATCCATAGACTTCTTCTTTGGGAAAAGAATTAGTGACTGAGTATACCTGCTTTACCAATCTCATGGCTTCTTGCCAGGCTTCCAGGCGATGATGACTCCTCACCCCTTACCCCTCACTCCTTACGCCCTTTAGTATTCAAAACTGCTTATAGTCAGTTCCTTGTTTTTATATTTTGGACATTCCGCATGATATTCGCACTGCGCACAGGCTCGTGACAGGTTGTCGGCCCGGTGCAGTCTTTCCCCCAGAAAAGTCATATCTTTGCTAATATTTCGGTGTTCATAGACCGCCCGGCTGATGATCTCAACTTCATTGGCATTAAAGAAAGCACGGGGCAAAATCTCCCGGGCCAGTTTGGCCCCGAATGAAGCATGGTCAATCCCGGTTTGGTATTCCTGCCACTTGCCTATATCATGCAAAAAACCGGCAGCATAGATTACTTCCTTTCCCGCCAGTTTGCCGCTCAAACTGTTTTCTTTTACAAAATAATTGAGATCGTTATGTTCCAAAACTAGAATATAGGCAATTCGCGCCACATCCAAATGATGCTGAAAATCATGCTGGCAGAATTTTGGTTCCAGATCTTCCTCCCGGTTACGGCGCATATATTCTTTGTAAAAGCTGTCATTGATTAAAAGCTCTACCCTTTTCATATATTCACCCTCTATTAATCTTTGATTTAAAATAATTTATGCCGGATCACGGTCATTTCCGTTTGCCATGATTTTTTCAAATTCTTGCGCTTCCATAGTCTCCGTTTCCATAAGCCGGGCCGCTATCTTATGCAGCTTTTCCAGGTTATCGCGTAAGATCGTCTCGGCCTTTTGATAGCTGTTTTCGATATACTGGCTGGCTTCCTTGTCTATGGCATAAGCAATAGCATCTGAATAATTACGATCCCGGGAAATATCGCGACCCAGGAATACTTCTTCACTTTTATGCCCGAAAGTAATAGGTCCCAGTTCCTCGGACATTCCGTACTCGGTAATCATCTTCCGCACTATGCTGCTGGCTCTTTCCAGGTCATTCTGGGCACCGGTGCTAATATCGTTTAAAATCAGCGCTTCTGCGACCCGGCCGCCCAAGAGCGTAGTAACCTCATCCAACAGGTAGGATCGGGTAATATAATTTCGGTCTTCCTCGGGCAGCAAAAGCGTGTAGCCTCCCGCTCGACCGCGGGGAATTATTGATATCTTATGCAATTTATCCGTATGGGGCAGAAAATAGCTGACTACCGCATGGCCTCCTTCGTGATAGGCTACCAGCCTTTTCTCTTTCTCGGAAATAACCCGGCTTTTTTTCTCCGGACCGGCTATTACGCGTTCAATGGATTCCTCCAGTTCCTCCATGCCAATTTTTTTCTTATCTTTACGGGCCGCCAGCAAAGCCGCTTCATTTACCATGTTGGCCAAATCAGCGCCCGTAAAACCCGGAGTACGTTTGGCAAGTATATCCAGTTTCACTTCATCCTCCAGCGGTTTATCTTTGACATGGACGGCCAGGATGGCCTCTCTCCCTTTTACATCAGGTTTATCAATAAGTATATGGCGATCAAAACGCCCTGGCCGTAAAAGGGCCGGGTCCAGGATATCCGGGCGGTTGGTTGAAGCCATCACAATAATGGATTCGCCCGTGCTGAATCCATCCATTTCGACCAGCAACTGGTTCAGGGTCTGTTCTCTTTCATCATGACCGCCCCCCAGACCGGCTCCCCGCTGCCGCCCCACGGCATCAATTTCATCAATAAAAACAATACAGGGGGCATTCTTTTTAGCCTGCTCGAAGAGGTCGCGCACCCGGGCAGCCCCAACTCCGACAAACATCTCCACAAAATCCGAACCGCTGATGGAGAAAAAGGGCACGCCGGCTTCCCCGGCTACGGCTTTGGCCATCAGGGTTTTACCGGTTCCTGGTGCCCCAAACAGCAGGACCCCCCGGGGAATCTTGGCCCCCATTTGCAGGAATTTCTGGGGACTCTTAAGGAATTCCACTACTTCTGCCATTTCCTCTTTGGCTTCTTCCGCTCCCGCTACATCTTTAAAGGTAACCTTTACCTCTTCACCGGTCATCAGACGGGCCTTGCTCTTGCCGAACTGCATGACCCGGCCCCCACCGCCCTGGGTTTGGTTCATAATAAAGAGTAGAAAGACGATTAGTATTATTATGGGAAACAACGTCGTCAGAAGCGTCATCCATATCGATGGCGGAGGCACCGGATGTGTGGAAAAATCCACCTTCTTTTCCCTGAGCAGCCGTATAATGTCTGTTTCTTTGGCAACTGTGGTTTTATATTTGCTGCCATCCTGCAATTCGCCGGTTATATTGTATACTTCTTCAGCTGCCTCAACCTTCGCAGTCTTAATCTGTCCTTTCTCCACCTGAGTGTAAAACTGCGGTTCACTAATTTCACTGACTTTATCATCGGATTTGTTAGTCAGTTTCATAGCAAAAAGGGCTAGCAAGACAATCAGTACATATATGGCAATATTCTTGAGCGCTTTATCCAAAATCTTTCCTCCTGTTGAAAACTAGAGAATTTGCGTCATATTGTAACATATATATATCCTATTTTCAATCAAAGCTCATAAGCTCCCCAACTTATTCCTTGACTTTACCTATCCTCAGAATTTTACTGCTGCCAGGACTTATTGCTGCCAGGCGGGAAACCTTAAAACCCAGTAAAGCATATATCTCATCTTCCGCAGTCAGGATCGGTACTTTGTTCCTTTCGCGCAGGGGCAGCTTGATATCTATAAAATAGTCTTTGATTTTTTTACTTCCCTCTATACCCAAAGGATAAAAACGGTCGCCATTTTGACGCGAGCGAATAAACAGCGGCTGTTTAAGCTTATCAAAATCCAGGCTAACAATTTCACCTAAGGCGTGAGGGGTGAGGGGTGAGGAGTAGTCCCGCTTGACCTCACTACTATTCTCAGCGCTATTTGCTTCAGATTCAAAAGAAATGCCCTCCTGCCTTAAAGGGATTATACCGGTGTCGTTTACGTCTTCAAGCTCAAAAACATAGGTGCTGGCTATTTCTGGTATATAGATTTTACCTGGAACCTCTATTGCATAATTGAAAGAGACTCTGTTTGGAACCTGCAAGCAAAAATGCAGCTCCTCATAAACAGCATTTACGGTGACGCCCTTTTTTAGTCGGATGTTTTTGGAAGATCCCGGTTTTAAGGCAAGGTTTTTTATGTTCAGCACATCCTGATGTTCCCAGCCCGATTCTCCCTGTAAACGAAAAAGTGCCTCGCGTATGATTCTGCTCTGGTAAGCAGGGTGCAGTTGCCCAAGGTTTTTTTTGTCTATTATGATCTGATCCGAACCCTCTTTAATTAGCAATTGCTCCCAGTAGCGGCGGGTGGCAATCTCCATCGCTTCATTATCCTCCCGGACTGTCTCCCCCAGACGGTTGAGGGCCTCAACGATACGCGGGTTGTATCCCTGCTGCAACGCTGGTATTAAGCTATGTCTGATCCGGTTGCGCAAAAATGACAGATCATCATTACTTTGATCTGTCGCATATTCTATGGTATGGACTTTAAGATAGGAGATTATTTCTGTTTTGTTTACCGCCAGCAAGGGACGAATCAGATGGCCCGACCCGGGCATAATTCCGCGCAGGCCTTTGCTTCCGCTGCCGCGCAGAAGGTGCAGCAACACGGTTTCAGCCATATCATCCTGGTGATGGGCGGTGGCAATTTTATTGGCCGCCAGCTTCGCCCGCAATTCTTTAAAAAAAGCATACCGGCAGTCGCGTCCTGCTTCTTCCAGTGATTTTTTCTCTTCCCGGGCTACGTTGCGAACATCGACCGTTCGTGCATGGAATGGAATATTCCAGTTAAGGCATTGCTTGCGAACCATTTCCTCTTCAGCCCCTGCATCCTCACGCAAGCTATGATTAAGATGCGCTGCTGCTATACTGAGACCCAAATGGCCGCGTAATTCTTTCATAATATGCAGCAGGGCCATGGAATCAGGCCCACCCGATATGGCCAGAATCAGAGAATCCCCCCGCTTAATCAGT
>JAQUXM010000017.1 GCA_028692415.1 Syntrophomonadaceae bacterium
AGCGCTTTGAACGAAAGCAAAGAAACTGCCTGGAACAAAGAGTTGAAGTTTAGTTTTCAAAAAGTAAGTACCAGAGATATGGTAATTATGACCCGGCAGCTTTCTACCATGATGGCAGCAGGCTTGTCAATTTTAAGGTGTCTCAAGATATTAGGGGAACAAACCGCCAATCGCAAGTTGAAGAAGGCGATCTTAACGATTCGCGGGGATATTGAAGAAGGACAGGCGCTTTGGCAGGCCATGTCACGGCACCCCGACATTTTTTCCGATGTGTATATAAGCATGGTGCGGGCGGGTGAACTGGGCGGGATTTTGGAAACCGTGCTGGACAGGTTGGGTGACCACTTGGAAAGGGAACAGGAGATTAGCGCCAAGATAAAGTCGGCTTCCATCTATCCCGCAATTATCACGGTATTTGCGGTACTGGTGGTTTTTTTTATCATTACCTTTGTTATGCCAACCTTTGTGAACATGTTCAAATCATCAGGCGTCGAGATTCCCTTACCGACCAGAATACTTTTGGCTTGCGGTCTTTTCTTGAAAAAGAGCTGGTTATTTATTCTGGCGGGAATTTTTTTGCTTAGTTTTATTTTTAAAAAATGGGGTCAAACCAGTTCGGGAAGGTTAATTTTGGATAGCCTTTACTTGCGTATACCGGTTTTGGGCAAGACCATATCCCGCATCACGGTAGCTCGTTTTGCTCGTACCATGGGTACGCTGGTGCGCTCAGGCATTCCCATCTTGCAGTGTCTGGAAGCGGTTGAGGACGTGGTCGGCAATGCGGTGATAAAAAGGGCCATACGCAAAGCCCGGGCCAGTATCAGTGAAGGGGATTCCATCACGGCCCCGCTGGAGGAAACCGGGGTATTTGAACCGATGGTAACCCAGATGATAGCGGTGGGGGAGGAAACCGGTTCGCTCGATGAGATGCTGGTCCGGATGTCCGAATATTTTGAACGGGAAGTAATCTATATGGTAGATGCCCTGATGGCTGTAGTGGAACCCCTGATGATTCTTATGGTGGCATTACTGGTAGGAGGGGTTGTGGTTGCCACTTTGCTGCCGATTTTTGAAATAATGAATGTGGTTGCTTAAAAATTAGAACTTTTTAGAATGTAATAGGCAATTTTCGAAATATTTAATATATAATATTTAGTAGCAATGATATATACACACAGTTATACAACTTCTCCTAAAATTATTTGAGGAGGGATTCGATTATTAATAAATTTTTATTAGAAAAATATCAACTATTATTAATATATTAGGGAGGTATATTAATGCTGGTAAAGCTTAGAAAATCAGTGCAGAGAAAAAACGGTGAGCAAGGATTTACACTGGTGGAACTAATCGTTGTTATGGCTATTCTGGCCCTGCTGGCAGCTCTGGCGGTACCAAAGTTTGGTAACATACTGAGTGACTCCAAGACCAAGGCGCACAATGCGAATGTAGACATGATTGAATCAGCCGTAGAAGTGTGTTATGCCAGTGGAGATTTTACTACGGCAGAGCTTAATGGTTCTACTGATTTGATGGCAACTCTTGAAACCGGAGGTTATTTGAAAGATAAGGATATTGACGATCCTAGAGATAGTACAAAAAAATACAAAGTTGTGGCAACTGAAAGCAATAACAAGCTCTCTGTTATTACAGTATCCACAGAATAACAATTCTCAGTGAAACAAAACACAACTTGATGAAATTATGTTTGCATTTATAAAATAGCTTATAGACTTGTAAATAGCCCGGAGACATCGGCAATATTGAGAAAGATGTTATTATCCGGGCTGATGTTTTTATTAAGGTTCAGATAAGGTTGGGAGATAAACCAAGATGAAGCTAATGCTTAGGGACCGGCGCTTGGAAGCGGAACCGGAACAAGGCACTACCCTTTTGGAAGTACTGGTGGCCCTGGCTATGCTGGCGGTTTTGACCACTACGGTGCTGGCTATTTTTTCACCCACCGCTTTATGGATCAGCAAGGCTAGAAATGAGACCACAGCGGCAAACTATGCCGCTGCCCTGCTGGAAGACTTGCGGGACAAACGCAGCCTGCTGCAAGCTGTTAACGACATTGCTCCCGAAGATTTGGGCCTTGCCCAGCCATACAAACCAGCCCTCCCGGCCGGCATCAATGCCCGTATTGACATGGAAGTGATGGCAGGGTACGGCGGCTTGTACAAAGTCGAGGTTTCTGTTAACTGGAGCGAAGGAAGCGAGCAGCGCGAGGTCAAAATGACAACACTGATGAGGAGAGTTTAGGGGGCAATCTTGAATCCTGCAGGCAATGATAAAGGCACAACGCTCCTGGAAATATTAATAGCCCTGGCTTTGGTGTCCATGGTGGCAAGCGGACTGTTTGCCGTCTACTGGGCAGGCAATAACGCATTTGAAAGGCAGTCGGCCAGTTCCGATGCCCAGTATAGTGCCCGCACCGCCATGCAGTGGATAGTCCGCGATATAATGGGATCATTAAAAAGCGAGGGCAGCCCGGCCTTGAATAGTGATAGTTTAACGCTGCATATTCCGGTGGCGGGAGCGGAAGATCCGCAAGAGGTAGCTTATTTTCTCAATGGCAGCAATCTGCGGCGGGATAACGTGGCAGTAATGAATAACATTATTTATTTAAATTTCCAAAGAAATGAAGGAAGCGAGTTAATCAAGGTAACCATAGAAGCCAGGATCAACCAGCAGAGTTACCGTCTGGTAAGCACCGCTACACCGAGGATTTCCAATGCATCCGGCAACAACGGAGGCAATAATGGCGGCAACGGTGGCAACGAAGGCAACAACAACTGGACCATCGGAGATGATGGATATGATGGGGATGACCAGTTTATTCTAACCGGGGGACCTGGAGGAGGCCTTTATGTATCCAACGACCAGGGTCAAACCTGGGAGTTCCATGAGTTTACCGGTTTACTGCTCAGCGATTTTGTTAATATGCATGATTTAGTCTGGAATGGCCAAGAACTGGTTTCGGTAGGGGAAGGATTGCTTTTGGGCCGAATCGGCAACTCAGCCAATGGCAGTGATTGGGATGATGCCTTGCCGGATGGGCTGGGGGATGCAGTCTTGTGGGCCACCATGTCATCTTTTAATGGTGTAGCCTGGGGGGACGGGCTTTATGTTGCAGTGGGGAGCACCCATACCGGTAAAGGAAGAATCTTTACTTCTACGGACGGAAGCAATTGGAGCCAGCAGGAGCCGCCGGGAACCCCCTGGTGGAATCCCCTGAATGCTTTCACGGCTTCTTTTAACGGCGTGGCCCGGGGCTCCAACCGTTTTGTTGCGGTTGGTGATGATGGGAGCATTTATGCGGCAACGAATGGTACTACCTGGACCCAGCACAACTCCCAAACCGCCTCTGATCTCAATGCGGTAGCCTGGAGCGAAACAGCGGACGCTTATATTGCGGTTGGTCAAAATGGTACAATCGTGAGTTCTCACGCTGGTACCAGCTGGAAGGTTGAGGACTCCGGGGTTGTTGAGGCGCTCAACCAGGCGGTCTGGAGCCGGGATAAATTTGTGGCGGTGGGTGATTCAGGAACCATTGTGACTTCCGGTGACGGTGAAAGCTGGAATAAGGTTGAGCTTCCCAATACCATTGCGGAAAATGTGAGGAATGCTGATATTATAGATTTATCGAGCTGCCAGGGCGTACTGGTAGCTGTTGTTGACCCGGAAGTAAAGGTTGACGGGAAAAACGTGCTTCTACAATCCAATGACGGTGGAGTCACCTGGATACAAAAGACCGTCGATGATTAAGCTCTGAACTTTCGCAGTTGACCGGTTATTGCGGCAAAGAAAAGAATACTTTGCAATACTGTCATTGCTATGAAACTAGTGTGCTTGTCATTGCGAGGAGCGCAGCGACGCGGCAATCTTCCCCGGTAATTGATTAGGTAAATGAAAAACGGTCTGACGCTTTTCGTTTATCGTGGCGGGTTATTACCCGTGATAATTGCGCGCGTAGCGAAGCAATCTATAAACAATTTTATAAATCTTCCCAGTCTTAATTAAAAACCGTCCAATTTGTTTGTTATAGGCTGCATATAGAAAGTAAGATTGCCGCGTCGCTTACGCTCCTCGCAATGACATTTCAGCAGCTACCGTACTGTATCGTATTATAATTCAACTTCGAATGTTGAGTTAAGCTATAACGAGGCGAAAAGATGTCCAACGTTTCTTTAAGCCGTGCAGGTTTTAAAAACAAAACAGGCGTCGGGTTCTAATTCCCTCGCCTCGTTGCAGCGATGTGGAAGAAGCTGCTCCGCAGTTTCTTCCGATGCTTAAAAGCGATAAAAGGAGTTTACCGGTGGAAGACAAAAAAGTACCCCTTGATGAAGACGGAAACCTGATGTTAATGGTTTTAATGATTTTTTTGGTCTTAAGTGTTTTGGGTACAAGCGTAATCAGTTTAGCAAGCATGGAAAACAAGATCAGCCATTATGCGGTAAATGCCCAGCAAGCCCAGCAAGCAGCTGATGCGGGAGCGGAGTGGGCGATAGAACAAATATGGAATCGAGGTTTGCCAGAAATATTTGAAGAAGAGTTGGAAATTGGAGAAGGTATAAATGTACAAGTAAAGGTTACGGCCAGAGAAGCTGTTGAAATAAATCAAGGCAACGGCAACGGCAACGGTAATGGCAACGGTAATGGCAATGGCAATGGCAATGGTAACGGTAACGGTAATGGCAACGGAAACAATGGCAATGATGCTCCCTTGGATAGTATTGAATGCCGGTATCAATTTACGGTGCAGTCAGATTATCAGGGCGCCAGGAAGGAGCTTGCAGTTGAGGTTGTCTACTTATATTCCGGGAGTAATCCTCTTCATTATGATCAGGTGGCGATAGAGGCCTATACATATAATTAAGTGCGAAAAAAGGATAAACGCTTTCAAAAATTAGAGTGAATTTATTGGACTTTTAACATGAATGATGGGATAAGTTTTTATGATGAACTATCTTCTGGTGGGAGGTTTCTCACTATTAATAGGTTCCTTCCTTAATGTACTGGTTTTTCGTCTCCTGCAGCGGGAATCGATTATTGTCCCGAGGAGTTATTGCCCGTTATGTGGACAGACCTTAAAAGCTGCCGATCTTATTCCGCTGCTAAGCTATATCCTGCTGGGAGGCCGATGCCGCTACTGTAAGGGGAAAATCAAGATCCAATATCCCCTGGTTGAATCTCTTACGATGCTCTTATCCATGCTGATTTATAGTAAGTGGGGCCTCTCGTTTCACTTTATTGAAGGCTGTATCTTTACTGCGCTGTTAATCACAGCGAGCTTTACTGACCTGAATGAGGGTATTATCCCGGACCGCTTGACTTACCCGGGTATTATCAGCGGTTGCCTTTTAGCCTGCTTTTCCGCAGGCATAGGCAATGCAATCCTGGGAGCCGCAGTTTTTGGCGGTTTTTTTCTTATCATAGCCAGTGTGTTTCAGGGTGGTATGGGTGGCGGAGATATTAAACTGGCAGCTCTGATTGGGGTCTATACTGGCCTGCAGGGAGCCATAATGGTTTTTATATTATCATCCTTGCTGGCTGGTCTCTGGGTATTACCGCTCTGCTTGCAGGGCCAAGCAAGCCGTAAGACGAAGATTAAGCTAGGACCGTTTCTGGCGATTGCTGCCTGGGTGGTGTGGATGTATGGGAACGAAATGATGCTGGCTTATTTGCGCTGGCTGGCTTAGTGCAAAGGGCAAGGCGGTTATAAGTGATAATTACGCAGCAGGATTTTAACGTTTGGGAGTTGAACAAATAAGAATTAAGGTTAAGCTTTTTGTGGTTAGTTTTAAATTTAGGCCTGGGGAGATTTGGGGGAGTAGTTGTGTTTAAGCGGGCAGCCGATCTGGGGTTGGATATAGGCAGCAAAAAAACCAAGCTGGCCAAGGTGAAACGCAAGGGTCTTGAATGGCAATTGGTCAAATATGGATGCATCGATACTCCGGCAGGTTTGGTGGAAGCCGGAAACATTTCTGAGCCCGAAAAAGTTGGAGCCGGGCTGGCTGGTCTGGTAAAAAGCATGGGCCTGGAAGGACAGCGGGTAGTATCGGCTGTTTCAGGGCAACAAGTCTATATTCGGAATCTGGTGCTGCCTCGGATGAGCCGGGTTGAGAGCAGGGAAGCGGCTATTTATCAGGCTGTCACTTTTCTTCCTATTCCCATCGAAGAAGCGGCTATTGATGTTTTCCCTTTGCGAGATTTTGAGGATGAAGATGGCAAGAAAAGCGAATTGTTTTTCGTAGCGGTACCTCGCCTGCAGGTGGACAACCTGGACCTGGCCTGCCATACCGCCGGGCTCAGACTAGTGGCGGTAGAAATTGAGCCGCTGGCGATTAATCGTATTATGCTGCCCGAATATGCTTCCGGCGTCCGGGCATTACTCCAAATAGGGGCCTCGCGCTGTTATTTCTCAGTATTCAGCGGGCATACCCTGCTGTTTTACCGCACCTTATCTTCCTTTTACCAGAATATTAGCTTCATTATCGGTGAAGAGAATATGGATTTTGAAAGCCTTAAAAATATACAGGAAGGGCAATTCAGATACATTGTCAGAGACCTGATTTCCGAGGTCAACCGTTCAGTTGAGTATTTTAATATTCAACACCATCCACAAAAATTGGAGAGGCTTTGGTTATGCGGAGGGGGGACCGGCTTAAAAGGCCTGGATACGGCACTGGCAGCGGAAATATCCTGTGAGGTTCAGGTTGCCGATTTCCTTCCCCGTTTCATTCTGCCGGCTGATATGGATGACCGGGCCAAACGGGAAATAAATTATGACCTTCCGGTTGCCTTGGGTCTGTCGGCTAGAGAGGTGATATAATGGATTCTGCAAAACCCATCTATATCAATTTACTGATTCGGGAGCAGCAGCAAAAAAGGCGAATTCCGGCCTCCTTGATGGCTTGCCTGCTATTAGCGGTTTTGGGGATTGGGCTGGGCTGCTGGCATGGATATATGCAGGATGAACTGCGGTCTTTGCAGGCTGAAAATGCTGAATTGCAGGCGGAACTGGGCCAATTTAAAGAAGAGCAGCTTGAACTCCAGTCTTATCAGGATTTACGCAGCCAGATAGAGAGCAAGGAAGCAAGGGTAAGTGAGGTAAGCGAGGCAAAAATCAACTGTGTAGAGGTTTATGAAGAGATAGAGCAGGCGCTTCCCCGTGGCCTGGTGCTAATAGGCATAGAAATAAACAAGGAAAAGGTGATGATGAACGGTTATGCGGTTGATTACGAAGATCTTGCCGCGGCATTGTCAGGTTTAAGGAAAAGTCCTTTGCTGCACAATGTCATGCTGCTCTCATCCAATATCGATAAAGACAGCGGAGAAGTATTGTTCAAGGTGGAAATGAGATGGGAGGCCGGCAAAGAATGATGCTTTCCAGGCGAGAAAAAATACTGCTCACACTTCTGCTTATATTAGGATTGGCGATTTCCTATAATTACCTGGTCTACCAACCAGGTCAAATTGCCAGGAAGCACTTGATTCAGGAAAACGGTGTTTTAATAAGCTTAATTGAAAGAGGTACCAGCGCCAAAGCCCAAAACCTGGATATAAACCAGGAAAAGACCAGAATAGTTAAAGCAGGCAATGAACTTATGCTTCAGATTCCAAGCTCGGCCAGGGTGCCCGAAACCGTAGCTTTTTTAAAAAGAACCGCACGGGATACCCATGTGAATTTGCAGAGTATAAATTACGCAATTAATAAGAGCAAGACCGGCATGAATAAAAATGCTAAAGCAAACAAGGATATTTTAGAAAAGGTGCAGGTTCTGGATTATAATATCACGATTCAGGGGGGATATAATAATCTGCTGGCCTTTCTTTTAAAATTTGAAAATGCCCCCCGTCTTTATACGATAAACAATTGCCGGATGATCGCAAATGCCCAAAAGTTTGATGAAGCCGCGATCAGCGAGGTCCTAACTTCGTTAATTGAGGACCCGGAAGCGGCTCCAGTGCCTGTGCCTTTGCCCATTATGCCTAAAGGTTCAGCTATTTATGATGGTAATAGTATTCAGCTTAATTTGAAGTTTTCCGCTTATTATGAAGAAGAGACGATTCCCGGCTTGAACGCCGGGGAAGAGGAAGTGCCGGCCGCTTCCGGAAAGATAAACCCATTTCTGTAAATAACTCAACTTTCGTAGTTGACATATTATGCGGCACAACTAAATTGTCATTGCTGAGGCAACGCTTCTCCTTTGTCATTGCTATGAAACTACTGTGCTTGTCATTGCTATGAAACTACTGTGCTTGTCATTGCTATGAAAACTCGCGTATTTGTCATTGCGAGGAGCGTAAGCGACGCGGCAATCTTCCCCGGTCATTGCCGTATAAATGGAAAATGCTCTGACGCTTTTCGTTTAGCGTGGCGGGTTATTACCCGTGATAATTGCGAGCGGTAGCGAAGCAATCTAAAATGACTTGGCGATGGATAGATTGCTTCGCTGCACTCGCAACGACATATAATCCCCTGTCTCGTTGCAGCGGTGTGTTGCCCCCTACGGGGACTACTTATATTAGTTCCCTTCGGGAATGGTTGAATTATGTTGAAAACTGTTTTAAGGTTTCTTTCGATGCTTAAATTTGTTTGGTGATGGGAAAACATATTTAATAGAACTATGTGAGGCATGAGGCGTCACGAGTAAGGGGATGGTTCTCTTACCAGCCCTGCTTTGCGAAATTCTTGGCGGAAATCGGGCAATTGCCTTTAGTTTATTTAAGAAATGGAAATCAAGACAACAGGAGGCTGTTAATGTTAGATAAAAATTTAATTTCCAGGGTACTGGACGAAGCTATGCAAAAGGGCAGTGATTTTGCGGAAATCTATTATGAAGAAAAACAAGTAAGCAATGTATTTTGCGAAGATAATCGTATAGAAAAAGTCAATAGCGGGCGGGAAAGAGGGGCCGGAATCAGAGCCGTCAAAGATGGCAATACAGCTTATGTATATACCAGTGATTTATCACTCGAAGGTCTATTGAAAGCAGCCGCCGTAGCCAATCATGTCGCCAGTGCCCAGGTTCGCAGTATTGACCGGGAGATTAACTTATCAATTAAAGAGCCGCGTTTTAACATGGAATACAAGCGTTTACCTGAACAGGTAGATTTTGAAGAAAAAATAGAGCAAGTCCTGGCGGCCAATGAACGGACCAGGAATTATGCACAGGAGATTCGGCAGGTTACCGTAGCCGCTGGAGACATGCAGCGCAAGATTCAAATAGCCAATAGCAATGGGGACTTGATAGAAGAAGAACAGGCCCGGGTCAGGCTAATCGTAAATGCGGTAGCTTCGCGGGAAGGTATGGTTCAAACCGGCTATGAATCGGCGGGAACGGTTGGCGGTTGGGAACTGCTGGATAATATTAATTTTGCCGAAATGGGCGAAAAAGCTGCACGGCTGGCGGTGGAAATGCTGTCGGCAAGACCAGCCCCGGCCGGGCGCATGCCAGTCGTAATGGCCTCGGAAGCTGGCGGTACGATGGTGCATGAAGCTTGCGGTCATGGCTTGGAAGCCGACCTGGTGCAGAAAGGCCTCTCAGTATATCGCAAGCAACTGGGAGAGATGGTTGCCGCCGAGGGGGTCAGCGTTATTGATGACGCTACACTGCCCGGTCGTTATGGCAGCTATAGATTTGATGATGAGGGCAATTATGGGCAGCGGCAGGCTTTAATCGATAATGGCGAACTGAAAGCGTATCTCTATGACTATCTTACAGCATCCAAGGAAGGAAAAAAGTTTAGCGCCAATGGCCGCCGCGAGTCCTATCAGCATAAACCCATCCCCCGGATGAGCAATACCTTCATTGCTCCCGGTAAAGATGACCCGGCAAGCATCCTTAAGGATACCAGGTCTGGACTGCTGGTTAAAAAAATGGGTGGGGGACAGGTGAATACTACCAACGGGGATTTTGTTTTTGATGTACAGGAGGCTTACATAATCAGTGAAGGGGAAATAAAATACCCGGTGCGGGGAGCCACGCTAATTGGCAATGGCCCTCAGGTCCTGGGGGATATTGATATGCTGGGGAACGACCTGGGCTTTTCCATTGGTACCTGCGGCAAGGATGGACAGGGAGTTCCGGTTGCTGATGCCCAGCCCACCATTCGAATAAAGCAAATGACGGTGGGCGGGACTGCGGTTGAAGATGGACCGCAGATTAAACGAATCAGAAGAAAGTAGGTTGTTACCGGTGGAGATAATACTCAAAAAAGCAGGAGAACAGGTACTTGATATAGCCCGCCAAAAAGGTGTTGAAGCTGAGGCGTTTCTTTTGCATGCCAGGGAATTAGGGATTGAGATTATTGATGGTCGGATGGATACCCTGAAAGAAGCTGAGGAAATCGGGATAGGAATAAGAATAATTAACGATGGGCGGGTAGGCTTTGTCTACAGCAGCGATTTATCCGGCCCGGCCATTGCAGAAGCAGTTAATCATGCTCTGAGTATTTCCCGTTATACGGTTGCCGATGAGCATAACAAGCTGCCGCAGGGTAATTATGCTTATCCTGCGATGGCACTTTTTGATGATAATATTGTTTCCACCAGTCTGGAAGCCAAGATTGAGATGGCCCGGCAAATAGAGCGGGTTGCCCGCGCCAGTGATCCCCGGGTACGGATCATTGAGCGGGCCGGTTATGATGACCAGGAGTTTACGGCAGTTATTATGAACACCCACGGACTTTATGCGGCTGGTCGTGCAAACTCCTGCGGTTTGTATATTTTTCTGGTAGCGGAAGAAGAGAATGATGCCCAGAACGGCTTTTCTTTCATGAGTAAAAAGCGGATTCAGGAATTGCAGCCGGATGCCGTTGGCCAGGAAGCTGCCCGGCGCGCGGTTCGAAGTCTTAATGCCCGCAGCATTAATTCCGCGCAAATGCCTTGCATTATGGAACCCTACGTAGTGACCAGATTTTTGGGTTTGTTTGCGCAAGTCGTTGATGCCGGAGCAGTGCAAAAGGGCAAATCATTATGGGAAAAACAAATCGGTCAACAAGTAGCTTCGACACAAGTCTCGCTGGTGGACGATTCTACCTATGCCGAGGGAATAGCGGCATTTCCATTTGATGGAGAAGGAATTCCCGCCCAAAGAAATACGGTGATAAAAGACGGTGTTTTACAAACCTTTTTATATGATAGTTATACTGCCGGCAAAGCAGGGGTTAAATCTACCGGCAACGGCCAGCGCGGGTCTTTTCGCAGTCTTCCTTACGTGGGCACCAGCAACTTTATACTGCAACCGGGCAATAAAAGCCCCGACCAGCTTATTAGGGAAGTACAAAAAGGTTTTTATGTTACGGAGCTTATGGGTATGCATACGGCCAATCCCATATCAGGTGACTTTTCTCTGGGGGCCTCCGGGCTGATGATTGAAAATGGCCAGTTAACTTATCCGGTAAGGGGAGTTACTATAGCCGGAAATATGGTAAAATTCTCTAAGGATATTGAAGCCTTGGGTAATGATCTCTGCTTTTTTGGATCCCGAGCTGCAGCTACTATCCGTTTGAACAGTATGAGTATTGCTGGTGAATAGGAGGTAACGATATGGATGGCCGGATATTAGTAATCAATGGCCCCAATCTTAATTTACTGGGCATGCGTGAGAAAGACATCTATGGTGAAAAAAGCCTGGAAGACATCAATCGCGAATTAAGAGTAATGGCCATGGAGAAGCAAGTCGAAATGAATTTTTTCCAATCAAATCATGAAGGGGAAATTATCGATAGGATACAGGATGCGCGAGGGCAGGCGGATTGTATAATTATCAATGCCGGGGCTTTTACACATTACAGTATAGCTATTCATGATGCATTAAAAGCTGTGGATATCCCCGTTATCGAAGTTCACCTTTCCAATATATTCAAGCGGGAAGCATTTCGGCAACAGTCGCTTATTTCGCCTATTGCAGTGGGAGGCATATTTGGTTTTGGGGCCTTAAGCTACAAAATGGCTTTTTTGGCGGCCTGTGAGATTATACGAGACCAGACAGACTAGAGGTGCCCTGTGAATAAGAAACGTATCGAGAAGTTACGCCACCTGATGGAAAAGAATCAAGTAGATGCTTTTTTGATCAGCAAGCCGGAAAATGTACGCTACCTCTCGGGATTTACCGGAGGCAGTGATGCCTGCCTGCTGATTAGCGCTCAGGAGAACTATCTCTTTACCGATTCTCGCTATCGAGAGCAAGTGAAACGAGAATGTTCGGGATGGCAGGTACTGGAGGAAAGACCGCCCGGCTTTGAAAAATTACAGGAAGCAAGCCGGGCCTATAAGCGAATCGGAGTAGAGAGTCATTATATTACATATCAGTTATTTCTGGACTTGGAGCAGAAGCTGGGGTCTAAAATCGTGGGCTTGAGCGGTCTGGTTGAAGAATTGCGGATTTGTAAAGATACAAGCGAGCTGAATTGCCTGCGGCAAGCGGCGCAAATCGGGGATGCAGTATTCAGCGATATAGCTTCAGTTCTAAAAGCAGGTCAAAGTGAGATCCAGGTGGCCAATCAAATTGGCTATTTATTAAAGGAAAAAGGCTGCAGCAAGGAAGGATTTGATACCATTGTAGTCAGTGCGGAGAATGCCGCTCTGCCGCATGGACAACCAGGTTCACGAATTATTGAGACCGGTGATATGGTAACCATGGATTTTGGAGGCTTTTTCCAAGGCTATACCGGAGATATGACCAGAACGGTAGTGGTAAATCTGGCCGATAGCATTTTTAGGGATCGATACCTTAAAGTGCTGGAAGCCCAGCAAACTGGAGTGGCGATGGTTAAAGCCGGAGTGCGGGGTCAGGAAATTGATCAGGCGGTACGCAACTGCCTTAAAAAATATGATTTGGACCAGTATTTTCTGCATAGTACCGGGCATGGTCTGGGCTTGGAAATTCATGAGCAGCCCCGGCTTTCTCCTCTAAGTGAGGACGTCTTGGCGGAGAATATGGTTATTACAATAGAACCGGGAGTTTATATTCCGGGCTGGGGAGGAATTCGTATAGAGGACAGCGTAATTGTTAAAAGGGATGGGTGCGAAGTGCTGACTCATTCTGATAGGAACCTGAAAATAGTTTAATGGAGGGATAAGATGATATCGGTTAATGATTTTAAGACCGGGGCTACTATTGAAATGGACGGGCAGGCTTTTCAGGTGGTAGAATTCCAGCATGTAAAACCTGGTAAAGGGGCTGCTTTTGTTAGGGCCAAATTAAAAAACGTAAAATCCGGAGGAGTCGTGGAAAAGACCTTCCGTGGCGGGGAGAAAGTTCCCAAGGCCCATTTGGACCGGAGGGAAATGCAATATCTATATAATGATGGGGAAGGCTATGTATTTATGGATACCCAGAACTACGAACAAATGTCGGTAAGTGCAGCAACCATGGGCGATAATTCCAAATGGTTATTGGAGAACATGAATATAAACGTGCTGTTTTTCCAGGAAAACATCATCGGTATTGAAATACCCAACTTTGTGGAAATGAAGGTTATTGATACAGAACCAGGCGTTAAAGGTGATACCGCGACCGGAGCCAGCAAGAATGCAGTTTTGGAAACCGGTGCGGTGGTTCAAGTGCCATTATTCATAAATACTGGCGATAGGCTGCGTATTGACACTCGTACCGGAGAATACATGGAAAGAGCATAAAAATTATTCTAGTACCCTGTCAACCCTAATTCTATATCTTCTTGTCGGTAAAATTCATGTATGACTGCGTTGTCGTCAATCGCAATACGTCCAGTATTACTCATTCCTCCGCCTTGTCCTGCATGAATTTTACTCGACAAATAATATATATAATTAAGATTGACAGGGTACTAGTTTAATTCCTCCTTTTTAGTCAAATAATAAGATTAGATCTTAATTTGATTTGGATGTAAAAAGGAGGATGTCAGGTGAAGGATATTTCTGAAAAAGTCAGTTACCTGCAGGGTTTAAGTGAAGGTCTCAATATTCGCGAAGGGAGCCCGCAGGGTAAGATTATATCAGGTATTCTCAGTGTACTTGATGAGATTGCTGACAGCATAAAGGATATTGAGGAGGACTATGAAGAGTTAAAAGACTATGTGGAAAATATTGATGATGACCTTATGGACCTGGAAGAAGAATGGCTTGGGGATGATGGGAAGTTTGTTCAAACCAGGTGTTCCAATTGTGGTGAAATACTGCATTTTGAGGCGGATATTTTAGATGACGATGACAGTATTGAGATTATTTGCCCCAATTGCGATGAAGTAGTTTTTGTCCATGATGGTGGTTTTGATTTTGAGCCGTCCTTAAATGATGATGATATAAGCAGCAAAACAATGATGGAGAATCCTTCTCCCTCATAAAAACGCCTTTAAGCAGGGGACAATTGTGTTAGGCATAAGCCAAAACATGATTGTCCCCTTTTTCTTGGAATAAATTACGCCAATATCCAATATCTATTTAGAAGCTATATAACGAGATGAAAAGATGTCCCCCGCTAAGCGGTCGGGTTGCTATTAACAAAACCGGCGGCGGCTGCCAATCCCCCGCCTCGTTGCAGCGGTGCGGAATAAACTGTGCCGCAGTTTCTTACGATGCTTAAAGATCAGGAAAGCTTTAAGGTGGTGTTCAAAACTGCTTGCGAATAAGGAAACCATACGCAAAGAAATAGGCTCTTATCTGCCGGCTGGCATCAAGGAAAAACTGCTCAAGCTGCCGGATGAATGCTATACCAAACTGGAGGAAATTCGCATTCGTGCTGCGAAACCGCTGCAACTCAGAATCGGGGAAGAAGACTATGGCTTGAGTTTACGAGCGGAGCTGGTGAAGGATTTATGCGAATCATACATCGTCACTGCAGATGATGTTTTTCGGATTCTTGCCTCTATCAGCGACAATTCCTTATATGCCTTTGAAGAAGAAATCAGAAGAGGATTTATAACCATCCCCGGGGGTCATCGGGTGGGACTGGCCGGGCAGGTAATACTGCAGGGCAATGAGGTCAAAACCATAAAGGATTTTTCCGGTATCTGTTTTAGGGTGGCCCGTGAGGTCAAGGATTGCGCCCGAACAATTATACCGCAAATTTGCGTTGGTTCGAAAGGGACTCCCGTAAACACGCTGATAATATCACCGCCCCGTTGCGGTAAAACCACCATACTTAGGGATTTGGCCAGGTTGTTGTCCACGGGCAGCAAGCAGGGTGGAGCCCAGAACGTGGTAATTATTGATGAACGATCAGAGATTGCCGGCTGTTACCGGGGAGTTCCCCAGTTGGAGGTTGGACCGCGTACCGATGTGTTGGATGCTTGTCCCAAGGCACTGGGTATGATGATGGCTATTCGCTCGCTTTCACCCCAGGTGCTGATAACCGATGAGATCGGCAGCCGGGAAGATCTGCAGGCTATAAATGATTGTGTTAATGCCGGGGTAGCGCTAATTAGCAGTATTCACGCCAAAAACCTGGATGATATCAAAAAACGGCCCCAGCTAAACCAACTGCTAAACACCGGAGTCTTTAAAACCCTGGTGGTTTTGTCCCGGCGCAGCGGACCAGGCCGGGTAGAAGAGATTATCAGCTTGGGTTGATAAGAAAAGTGAGGCGTCAGGGGTAAGTGGCCCGGAGGCTGATTTAAGGCAGGAAAGCGGCCGCTTCCCTTTGGGGTTACAGAGTTTTTTCGTGGGCGGTAAACGAGAATGATGTGATGGGCGAGGGATAGTGTAATCAAATACGTCTCACGCCTCTTACCCCTCACAATTATCACGGGTAATAACCCGCCACGATAAACGAAAAGCGTTAGAGCATTTTTCATTTATGCGGCAATGACCGGGGAAGATTGCCGCGTCGCTTACGCTCCTCGCAATGACAAATACGCGAGTTTTCATAACAATAACTTTACATAGATGTTTGGTGCTGGACATGGAGGGGTAATGCAATGTGGATAAAAATCATAGGTATTGCGTGTATCATATCGGGTTTTGGTGCCTGGGGGATGAATGGGTCGCGAACGTTGGAAAAGCGAGTAGCCCAGATCAAAGAAATCAGGTTAGCCCTGGGTTTTTTAGAAAAAGAGATTAGCTGTATGTATATTCCACTGCCCCGAGCCTTGGAACGAACCGCCCGTTTTTGCAAGGAGCCGATTACGGTGCTGTTTGCAGAAAGTTCCAGGCAATTGCAGGGCCGGGAGGGGGTTACTGCGAGTGAGGCGTGGTCATATGGCTTAAAAGCCTTAAAGCGGGATTCCGATCTCAAGGAAATTGATCTTGAATTGTTGGCTGCGGCAGCTCCGCAACTGGGTATGTCAGATGCATTACAACAGAAAAAAATTTTTAACATGCTGCTGGAAGAGCTGGGGATTTTGGAGGCCAAAGCCGTACAGGAAGCGCAGGCGGGCCGCAAGCTATGGAACTATGGAGGATTTATGCTGGGAGCGTTAATCGTCCTCTTGCTGATTTGAAAATCAGGTAAGGAGTAAGGAGTAAGGAGTAAGGGGTGGAGAACATTAACGTTAAGATTGTATCAATAGAAAACTAGAGAACGATTCACCCTTCAGATAAAAACTTCAAACGAATATCTTCGCTTTTGATTACAAAGTAAAAGGCAATCGTTTTTCTTATCAATTCTAAGCTTAGCAATTATTAGGGGGGTTAGTATGGATGTCGAAATTATTTTTCGGGTAGCTGGTATTGGCATTTTAATTTCCATCTTGTCCATAGTCTTGAAACAGGCTAAGAAAGAAGAGCAGGCGGAAATGTTAACACTGGTTGGAGTAGTAGTGGTCCTGATTATTGTGGTGCAACTAATGAACCAGCTTTTCACGGTGGTTAGATCAGTTTTTAAGCTATAACGAGGCGAAAAGATGGCCGCCGCTTCATTAAACGCTTGGGCTTCTATTAAGAAACAGGCGGTGAGTTCTGCTGGTCCCGCCTCGTTGTAGCGGTGTGAAAGAAACTGCTTCGCAGTTTCCGCTGATGCTTAAACGAGGCGAAAAGATGTCTCCCGCTTATTTAAACGGTTGGGTTTCTATTAACAGAACAGGCGATGGGTTCTGCTGTTCCCCGCCTCGTTGCAGCGGTGCGGAAGAAACTGCTCCGCAGTTTTTTCCGATGCTAAAAAGGCTAAAAAAGCAGAGCGTGAAGGGGAGATCAAGGTGGAAATACCTCAGGTAGTAGGATTAGCCCTGCTCACAACCATACTGTTGCTTATCCTTCGGCAGGAAAAACCGGTGATGGCCGTGATTTTAAGTATTGTCTTCAGTATAGTGATTTTTATATTTATGATGGGGAAAATGGCCAGCATTATTGAGGTTATGCAGGAGTTAACCCACCGGGCTCAAATCAACTATTTTTTTATGGCAACTATTTTAAAGATACTGGGGGTAGCCTATCTGGGGGAGTTTGCAGCAGCTATCTGCCAGGATGCCGGTGAGCAGGCGGTAGCCCGGAAGGTTGAATTTGCCGCCAAGATAATAATTGCCGTTTTGGCTTTACCGATTATGATCGCCATCCTCGAATCCCTGATGGATATTATGCCCGGCTAAGGGCAAGCTTTAAGCTTTGAACCAATTCTATTTAAAGCCGGAGAGGTGAGCATTAATGATAAGAAAATATTTACCGGCACTGATAATATTTTGCCTCTTGGGCTTACCGTTGCCGGCTTTGGCAGCCAGCGATGATGAGACTGCAGCTGCTTTCTCCTTGCAGGATGCGGTAAGCAATTTGGACCTTGCGGTCCTGGAAGAGTATAAGAGCAATATCGATAGTGAAATTACTTACTACATGGATGGGAAGACCGTTAAGGACTTGCTCCTGGAATTCGTCCAGGGCAAATGGGAATTTGATATTAAGGAACTGGGCAGCAACTTAATGCAGTTTCTTTTTAAAGAAATATCAGCTAATTCCGGTTTGCTGGGGAAATTATTGATTCTCTCAGTACTGGCGGCATTATTGCTTAATCTGCAGAGCGCATTTGCTTCGGGGATAGCCCAAATATCATATTTGGCATGTTTCATGGCTTTGGCAGCCATAGCTATAGGATCATTTCGGGTGGTTCTGGAACTTGGGCAGCATACGGTGGACAACATGGTCACTTTTATGATGGCTATGCTGCCGCAGATGCTGGTATTGACTGCCGGTTTGGGCAATATTCATGCCTCGGCAATATTGTTTCCGATTCTTATGACTGTAGCCACCGCGTTTGCCAATGCGGTTAAGAATATCGTTTTTCCCCTGATTATTATGTCGGCCATTCTCAGTTTGATCAATCATATGTCGGGCAGTTTGAAGGTCGAGAAAATGTCCAAATTCTGCGGGCAGATGGCGCAAGTATCACTCGGTTTGTTCTTGAGCGTTTTTGTAGGTTTTGTAACCCTGAGGGCGTTGTATGCTTCGGTGTTGGATAAGGTTGCCCTAAGGACCACCAAATTTGTCACCGACAATGCGATTCCGGTGGTAGGGAAAATGGTCTCCGATTCCATTGAAGTAGCGGCGGGATATGTCGTTATGCTTAAACAAGCGCTGGGGGTGGTAGGGGTAATAATCATCTTGGGGATAATTATTTTTCCTTTATTGAAAGTGGCAGCCCTGGCTTTGATTTACAAGATTACGGCGGCGGTGGTTGAACCCTTGGGTGATGCCAAAACCGCGGCGATTCTTGACACCATGAGCTCACATCTTTTCTTGATGCTGGCGGCAGTGGCCTCGGTGGGGCTGATGTTTTTTATCATGATTGCCATCGTGGCAGGCATGTCCAATGGTCTGGGCGCACTGCGGTAAAGGAGGGATGAGATATGTCTTATTGCAAATATGTGTCGTTCAATTCATACTGTAATATTCCCCCCCTACGGGGACTACTGATGCTTCCTCCGGTCGCCAATAAGGTTGCTGAAAAGCCCGGACTATTGGTTGAGGAAGGAAAAGATATATCTAATTCGAGGATTGTAATCTTAAAGGGTTTTTGTTGCCACCTAAACTCGCCTTTACCTCTTTTCATCCACATTACAGTATGTCTTTTACTAAGTTGTAGCAAAGGAGTTCTGGGAGGTGGGTTGCTATGAGTACCCTGGCGGAAATAGTAAAGAATATTCTCTTTATCATTATTCTGGCCAGCTTCATGGAAATTCTGCTGCCGGATGGCGGGCTCAAGCCATTTGTGCGGTTTGCGATAGGATTATTTATCTTGATTAGCGTTTTGAGTCCAGTACTTTCCCTCCTATTTAGCCAGCAGCAATTTGAAGTCAAGCTCTGGGATTACCAGTCAAATATCGACCAAAGCGAGCACATAAGCAAAAAAGGCCAGGATCTAAACCGGCAAATTAAGGAAAGTAATAATGCCGCACTACGGGAAAAAATGCAGGGGCAAATAGCCAGTATGGCTATGCTGGTTCCCGGGGTGCAGCGATTGGAAACCAGAATTGACCTGGGACAGGAGGGAAACCTGGAAAAGCTTCATATTATGGTGAAAGCCGGAAAACCTGAACAGCCCAAGGAACCCGCAAGTACCCTGGTGTTTTCAGAGACCCAGACTATAGTTGGGGAAGTGGAAAAGGCTGAGGTAAAGGATAAAATACTCGCTTTGCTGTGCAACCTGTATGGACTGCAAAAAACTGATATTGAAATAGAATTTGAAGGGAGTTGAATCCATGTTGGATGAATGGATCAGACGAGGTCAGGATAGTGGCGAAGACAGCTGGGCTTGGCTTAAAGGCAAAAAGAGTCGCTATATTATGGTGATCATGATTTGTCTGGGTTTACTGGCCCTGCTCTGGCCGGTAAGCAGGGTTGAAAAAGCAGCTGTACCGCTTGCCGGTAATGAAAAACTGCTAACGGAAGGCAGTGTCAAAGCCCAGTTGACAGCCGAACTGGAATCAATACTGGCAGCAATTGATGGTGCCGGACGGGTAGAAGTTTGTCTAACCCTTAGTTCTGAAGGGGTAAAGAGTTATGCCAGTAATCGCCGGGATGAGAAGCGGGAAACCGAAGAAAGTGAAGCCCGGGAGATTAAGAAAAAAAGCCGGGAGGAAAATATTGTGCAGGATCTGGCAGTGTCTTCGGGAGCTCCGCTATTAATTGAAGAAAAATTTCCCAAGGTACTGGGGGTACTGGTCGTTGCTGATGGAGCAAATCAAAAAGTGGTGCAGGAAGAATTAAGTGATGCCACTGCAACCCTTCTTAATATTCCAGTGCATAAGGTTAGGGTAATGCCCCGGAAAGGAGAGAGCCGATGAATAAAATGATTATATTGAATTCACCCCCTAATGGCGTTAATAAAAGGAAGGTGGCGGTGGCTATAGGCGTGGTTGTTCTATTCCTGCTGGCGGTTAAACTCCTGGGAACAATCTACTATAGTGAAAGCGCGCAGCCAATCAAGGAAAGCAGTACATATGAGCAGTCTGCAGCGCCAGATAAGGAAAAGGTTAAAGAGGATATTATGCAAGAGGCGGCTTTCTATTCAGGCTATCGCATGGAAAGGGAAAAAGTGCGCGGTAAGCAAATTGATGTATTAAATGAAGTTATCAATAGTCAGGAAAATAACCAGCAGGCTCAGCTCGCAGCAGCAAACCGCCTGGTGCAGATTACTGAGGATATGGAAACGGAACTTAAGGCCGAGCAGCTATTAAAATCCAAGGGTTATCGGGATTGCGTGGTCATTATGCAGGGGGAATCTGCAACCGCGGTTATTCAATCCAATCCCTTGGTGACCGAAGAAAAGCTGGAACTCAAGTCAATGCTGGGGCGGCTAACCAACTGTAAAGCTGAAGCGGTGTCTATAATTGTTAATCGTGGAGAATAATAGATAAAAGTTATGTATACTTATTTTAAGATTGAAATGAGCTGGCTTTATTTCTATAATGGTATAACGAGGTAAAAAGATGTCCCTCCGCTTCTTTAAACGGTCTGGTTCATATTAATGAAACAGGCGCTGGGTTTAATCTCCCACCTCGTTGCAGCGGTGTGAAAGAAACTGCTCAGCAGTTTCTTCCGATGCTGAAGAAAGGAGTAGAATACTCATGCTCAGGCCCTGGGCCTGAGTCTATTTATATATAGGTATGTTAATAAATCAAGCTTATTATTGGATTAACAACTTCAGCTTATAGATTGGGGAGGTATATAATGAGCAGGATAAAAATTACTGATACCAGCCTCAGGGATGCTCATCAAAGCCTCTGGGCAACCAGGATGACCACGGACGATATGATCCCTATTCTGGGCAACCTTGACGATGTAGGCTATCATTCTCTGGAAGTTTGGGGAGGCGCCACTTTTGATGTATGCATCCGTTATCTGAATGAGGACCCCTGGGAGCGTTTGCGAATAATTCGCCAGTATGCGAAAAAAACCAAACTGCAAATGCTCTTAAGAGGACAGTCTCTGGTTGGTTATACCCATTATCCTGATGATCTGGTAGAAAAGTTTGTTGAGAAGGCGGCAGAGAACGGAATAGATATCTTCCGGGTGTTTGATGCCTTAAACGATATACGTAATCTGGAAACCTGTATGCGGGCAGTTAAACAAAGCGGCAAGCACGTTCAGGCCTGTGTGGTGTACACAGTAAGTCCGGTACATTCGATGCAGCATTTTGTGGATACTGCGCTGCGTCTTAAAGATATGGGAGCCGATTCGATATGCATAAAAGATATGGCAGGTTTGCTGGCACCCTATGCTTCTTATGAATTGGTCAGTACGCTGAAGGAAAAAGTGGACTTGCCATTGCAGCTGCATACTCATTATATAGGGGGATTGGCCATAGCCACGCTGCTTAAGGCAGTGGAAGCCGGGGTTGATATTATTGATACGGCCAGTGTACCAATGGCCTTTGGCTCGTCCCAACCGCCGGTAGAAACCATTGTTAGAGCTTTACAGGATTCACAGTGGGATACAGGTTTGAATCTGCATGAGCTATTTGGTATCGCTACCCATTTTGAGCAGATTCGCAAACACAAGGGATTTGAACGGGGTGTAACTCGTATAGCCGATATGAAAGTGTTTGAACACCAGGTTCCGGGAGGCATGATCTCCAATCTATATTCACAGTTGGAGGAACAAAAGGCATCGCACCGGATTGATGAGGTTTTACAGGAAATACCTAAAGTAAGAGAAGATATGGGGTTTCCGCCGCTGGTCACCCCCACCAGTCAAATCATTGGCATTCAGGCAGTATTAAATGTATTGATGGGGGAAAGATATAAACTCTGTCCTGGTGAAGTTAAGGACTATGTGCGGGGATTCTATGGAAAACCTGCAGTTGCAATCAGGGAAGAGATACGCCGCAAAGTAATTGGCGATGACGCCATTATTACCGTGCGGCCCGCCGAACTCCTGGAGCCCGTTTGGGAAAAAGCGAAAAGAGAAACAGCCGGATTAGCTGAAAATGAAGAAGATATCTTGACCTATGCCCTGTTCCCGCAGGTGGCCTTAAAGTTTTTTGCCTATCGCCAAACCAGAGGGAGTGAGGATATTCCCCAGATATTACCCAAAGACGAACTCAGTGAGGAATTGATTAATGAGCAGCAGGTTGTAAATAAACCGGTAGCCCGGGTTAGGAGAAGACCAAGTGTTGGGGGAGATGAAGACATGAATATTGATGAAATTAGAGAATTGATATTACTTATTGACCAGAGCGGTATCGCTGAATTGGAAATACAGAAAGATGATTATCGCTTGAGTTTGCGTAAAGCGGGCGGCTCGCCAAAAGAGGCATCCAATAATGCCGCTCCTGCTGCCGTACCTGCCACCAAAGGGCCTGATGAGCCGGCAGGGCAGAGCAACGATAATATTGCCGAGATACTATCGCCGATGGTAGGAACCTTTTACGCCGCACCATCACCTGATTCGGCACCCTATGTACAAGCTGGCGACCGGGTTGCGCCGGGACAAACCCTGTGCATTCTGGAGGCCATGAAGCTTATGAATGAAATCAAGACTGAATTTGCCGGAACCATCGTGGAAGTCCTGGTGGGGAACGGTCAGGCCGTGGAATATGGACAGCCCTTGTTCTTAATAGCCAAAGACTAGAGGTGATAATTTGTTTGCAAAAATTTTGATTGCTAATCGCGGGGAGATTGCGCTAAGGGTTATTCGAGCTTGTAAGGAGCTAAATATTCCCAGTGTAGCCGTTTATTCGGTGGCTGACCGGGAAAGCCTGCACGTGCAAATAGCCGATGAAGCGGTTTGTATAGGTGCTGCACCGGCAAGTCAGAGTTACTTAAGTATATCCAATATATTAGCCGCAGCGCAAAATACCGGGGCGGAAGCCATTCACCCCGGTTACGGATTTCTAGCCGAAAACTCCCATTTTGCAGGTCTTTGTTCTAATTACGGGCTCAAATTTATCGGGCCCTTGCCCCAAGTAATAGACTTGATGGGGGACAAAGTGAAAGCCCGGGAACTAGTGGAAAGGGTTGGGGTTCCGTTGGTGCCAGGCAGTGCTGGGGCGGTAAACACTTATAATGACGCATTACGGGTAGCCAAGGAGATAGGTTACCCGGTGATGATTAAAGCTTCCGCTGGAGGCGGGGGTAAAGGGATGAGGCTGGCCCACAATGAAGCATCCTTGAAAGGTGCTTTGGAAACTGCCAAAATGGAAGCGAACGCAGCTTTTGGCAATGATGAAATCTATCTTGAAAAATATATCGAAGAACCGCGCCATATTGAGTTTCAGATTCTGGGTGATGAATATGGCAATATTATTCACCTGGGGGAAAGGGATTGCTCATTACAGCGGCGCAATCAAAAGCTATTGGAAGAAGCTCCTTCGCCACTGCTTGATGAAGCACTGCGCCAGCAGATGGGGCAGGCGGCAATTGAGGCAGCCCGGGCGGCAAATTACTGCAGTGCGGGTACCGTCGAGTTTTTGGTTGACAAGCATAAGAATTTTTATTTCATTGAAATGAATACCCGGGTACAGGTTGAACACCCGGTTACCGAAATGGTGACCGGCATAGATATTGTCAAGGAGCAAATCAGGATAGCCGCTGGGGAGGAACTAAGATATAAGCAGGAAGATATTCGGATTCGGGGAGCAGCTATGGAATGCCGTATCAATGCCGAAGATCCGGCTTATGATTTCAGGCCGTCACCCGGCCGGGTAGGGCAGTATATTATACCGGGGGGGCCGGGAGTCAGGGTGGATTCTTCAGTATATTCCGGTTATACTATTCCGCCGTTTTATGATTCGATGGTTGCCAAGCTGATTGTTTGGGGTCAAGACCGTGATGAAGCCATAGCTCGAATGAAAAGAGCACTGGGAGAGTTTAAAGCGGAGAATATCCAGACTACCATACCTTTTCATCTTCAAGTACTGGATAACGCTTTTTTCCAGCGAGGTGAGGTATATACCAACTTTATTCAGCGCCGCATGAGCGGACAGGGCTAAATTAATTTGATAAACACGGTGTTACTCTGGTAAAATAAGAAAACTGAAAAAATATATATGGAGGTGGGTAATTATGGAAGGACAGAAGCCAGAAATTACCAATGAATTTGGTACAATCAGGATTGCCGATGAAGTTGTTTCAACCGTTGCAGGACTAGCAGCCATTGATGTTGAGGGTATTGTTGCACTCAGCGGCGGATGGGGAACTGACTTGGTCGAAAAACTGGGAAGAAAGAATTACGGCAAAGGAATAAAGGTAGAAGTTGCTGACGAGCAAACCAAAATTGACATATTTATAGTGGTTGAATTTGGTTACCCAATTCCGCAGGTAGCTCAGAATGTACAGAAGGAAATCAAATTGGCCGTAGAAACTATGACCGGTTTGACAGTATCATCGGTTAATGTGCACATAGTCTCAGTATCAATAAAGAAGACCCCGGGACAGGATGACGATCTAGGTTCTGAATTTACAATGGAATAGTCGGGATTATTTTGATTTTGCTAACCCCCTGCCTATACAGGGGGTTATCTGTATTATTTTTCTTGGAAAAGAGGTGGAATAATGGAAAAGACCTGGCGTCTGGTTTTGTTTATATACAACCTCTTACTGGCAAGTCTGGCCGGAGTTGCAGTTGCGGCGGCAGCAGGCAGGCCCGAACCCCTGTATTACATAGAGCTGGCTTTGTCTACTCCCCAAAACCGGGTAGTACTTGGTACGGTTGCCATATTGATAATAGCAGTGGCTTTGTTTTTGTTATTTTCCGGCCTTAAACGTGCAAGCAAGCCGGATGAAACGATTTTAGTAAAAAGCGAGTTAAATGGACAAGTATCCATTACGGTTCCAGCCATTAAGCTGATCATTATGCGAGCAGTGAAAAAGGTTGAAGGGGTAAGAGATATACGGCCTGCCGTGAGCAATGCCCAGGACGGCTTGGTAGTATATCTGCATATGATGATAAATCCGGAACACAACGTGCCGGAAATGAGTCGAAAGTTACAGGAAGTTGTGAAACAATACCTTGAGGAAATAGGTGGGCTTCAGGTTTCTGAGGTCAAGGTGCTGGTCGATGATTTCAATGTTGCCCAAAAATCCACTAGTTAAGGAGGCAACCTTATGTGGGAGAAACTATTTGTTATCATAGTCGAAGAACATCGTGGCAAAGCGATAGGCATTGTACTGGGAATGTTAGCTGGCATCCTGGTTATCACCTATGGTTTCTGGCGAACTTTATTTATTATTTTCTGTATTGCCATGGGGTATATTATTGGCAAGAAGCTTGATGAAAACCAGAGCTTTGATAGTTGGCTAAGAAAAATGTTTAAAGATAAACAGCAATAGCTGGAAGGAAGATTTACTTTTGAGCAGGAGAAAAGCACGGGAGATCGCATTTAAGGTTATATTTCAAGTGGATCAGGTGCAGGCTGAACCTAAAAAAGCCTTTAATTATCTAATTGAGAACGAGAATTTGGCGCAGCGCGACTGGAGTTTTGCCTGGGAACTGGTCGAAGGGGTGCTGGACAAAATGCCCGAAATTGACTGCCGGATTGCGGGTTATTCCCGGGATTGGGCGGTAGATAGAATGGCATCGGTAGATCGTAATATTATGCGTTTGGCTGGATATGAGATTATGTTCACGGATCATTCACAGCCGGTGGTGGCGATTGACGAAGCCATTGAAATCGCCAAACGATACGGTGATGAAGGATCGGCAAGTTTTGTAAATGCTATATTGGATAAACTCCTGGGAGAGAAAGCATGACTTGCTTTTTAGGGATAGACAGCAGTGCTTACACAACTTCGCTGGCTATCGTCGATGAACAGTATAATATAATAGCTGATGAGCGAATACCGTTGCAGGTTGCAGAAGGGAAAAGGGGTTTGCGGCAATCCGAAGCCCTGTTCCTTCATGTTAAGAACCTGCCTTTGTTATTTACGCGGATAAAACCATATCTGCAAGGTGCAATCACTGCTCTGGCCGTAAGTGCTTTTCCCCGCCGGGCGGAAGACAGCTATATGCCGGTATTCCTGGCCGGGCTTTCCCAAGCCCAGGTTTTGAGTGAATTTACACGGCTTCCCCTTTATAGAATCAGTCATCAGGAAGGGCACATCATGGCCGGACTAAAGGGGAACCAGGCGCTTATGCAAAAAAAAACACCATTCCTGGCGGTTCATTTTTCGGGGGGGACTTCCGAATTACTTCAAGTAGGTTGGAACGGTTCGGATTTTATGGCCATCGAAACCAGGATGGCGGGAAAAGATCTGCATGCCGGGCAGTTAGTGGATAGAGTAGGCGTAGCCATGGGTTTGAGCTTCCCATCCGGTATACAGATGGAAGAACTGGCCAGGAAGTCTTCGCAAATTAAGCTGACCGCAATTCCATCTGCCGTCAACGATAACGGTTTTTCCTTTTCAGGACCGGAAAACTATGCTCTGCAACTGATCAAGCGGGGTGCTCCACCTGAAGATATTGCTTTTGCGACCTTAAGAGTTATTGCCAACACCCTGGAGAAGATAATTTTGCTGGAGCTCGGGAAGTCAGGCATTAGAGATATTTTACTGGTTGGAGGGGTTATGGCCAACTCGCTGATTAGAAAGCGCTTATTGGAGCGCTTGGAACACCCGGCAGTAGGAATGAAATTATATTTTGCCGAACCCCAGCTCAGCACTGACAATGCGGTAGGCGTGGCGATGACGGCCGCATACCTTAACAGAAGCAAATGATATTTAAGTGATTATATTGGAGTTGATTAGCGTGAAGTTTATTAGCGGATCAGAACTAGCGGGAGAAATCCAGAGTAGCTTGCGGGAGAGCAATGAACAGGCCGGCATCAAACCTTGTCTGGCAATTATAATTATAGGTGACAGCAAGGAAGACCTTATCTATGTTGGACTTAAGAATAAAGCGTCAGTGTCTATCGGGGGACAAGCCCGGATTATCCAATTAGCCAAAGATGTTGATAAGCAGGAATTAATACACAATATTCATAAACTGAATGATGATGAAGATGTGGATGGGATTCTGGTGCAGCTGCCCTTGCCGGAGATGCTGGAAAGGGATCGCGAGGAGATTCTGGCTGCTATCCGCCCGGACAAAGATGTCGATGGGTTTTGCCCCGACAACCGGGGGCGGCTTAGCGGGGATTCTCCTGGTTTTATAAGCTGTGCGGCCCTGGCCGCCATGGAAGTTATTGATCGTTGCCAGGCTTCCCTGGCGGGGAAAAAGGCCTTGCTGATAGGGGATTCCTTTGATTTGATTATTCCCCTGGCCGTGATTCTGATCAAGAGGGGATGCCGGATTATGGTGTCTCCTGATTATGAAGCCCGTTTAATGGAAGGTATGGATATTGCAGTAATTGAAAAGGGTGCAGCCGGTATCGTCAAAGGAGAAGATATCGCTGCAGGGATGATCGTTATTGATGCCGGATTCTATTGGGAGAATGATAAAGTTTGCGGCAATGTGGACCGGAAAGAAGCCGCCAATCATGATGGCTGTCTGCTGCCCGTACCCGGTGGGATTGGACCGCTTTTAATTGCCAAACTAATGGCTAATCTATCCCAGGCTGCGTATAGGAAGGGGAAGGGCATAGACTGATGCAGGAATTCTTAAGTGTAACTGCGCTTAACGAATACATAAGGGCTTTAATGGAAGCTGATCCGATTTTGTCCGGTCTATGGGTAAAAGGCGAGATATCAGGATTCAGGCTTTACCAGAAATCCGGACATATGTACTTCACCCTGAAAGAAGGGGACAGCAGCATCAGTGCGGTCATGTTCAAGAGCCGGACCCGGTTCTTGAAATTCAAACCGGAAGACGGAATGGAGGTACTGTTGCGTGCCTCGGTTTCGGTTTTTGCCCGGGAGGGGAAATACCAGTTGTATGTTGAAGAAATGCAGCCATACGGGACCGGAGACCTGTTTTTATACCTGGCTAAACTAAAAGCCAAACTCCAGGCCGAGGGCTGCTTTGATCCCGCGCTAAAAAAGCCTGTTCCAGCGATGGTAAACAAGGTGGGGATCGTTACTTCCCAGGATGGAGCTGCATTAAGGGACATCATGCGGGTAATCCGGCAAAGACATAGCAATATTGAAGTAATGCTGGTCCATAGTTCCGTGCAGGGAATTGAAGCACCGGCTGAATTGGCCCGAGGAATTGCTTGGCTTAATGAATATGCCAGGGCGGAGGTTATTATTGTGGGCCGGGGTGGCGGCTCTTTTGAAGATCTTATGGCATTTAACAGCGAGGAAGTTGTACGGGCTATTTATGAATCGCGAATCCCTGTTATATCAGCGGTGGGGCATGAGGTGGATTTTACGCTGGCCGATTTGGCAGCGGATTTGCGGGCGGCCACGCCTACTCAGGCTGCTTCCCTGGCGGTGCCGGATATGGAAATGCTGGAGAACGCGATAGCCGCTAGCCAACATAAATTAATGCAGTCCATAAGGCGAAAAATCCTATATCAAAGTGAATCCCTGGATCGCTTGATGATGAAAAGAATCTGGAAACAACCGCAGTTAATGATCGACCGGCGGGGAGAAATACTGCGAAACCTGGAAAAGAACCTGCTTCGAGCAGGGCTTAAAATGGCTGACGATAAAAAGATGCAATTGTCATTAAACCTGACCGCCCTGGATGCATTAAGCCCGCTCAAGATCATGCAAAGAGGCTATGCAGTGGTGAGCAAGGATAATAGAATCGTGCGGGAGGCTGCTGCGGTTCAAATTGGGGATCAGCTGCAAGTAGAGCTGCAGGACGCGAAGCTTAAAGTTGAGGTGAAAGACAAGGAGAAGGTGAAGAGATGGAGAATGTAAGGTTTGAAGACGCTTTGAAGAAGTTGGGGGATATAGTCGATCAACTGGAATCCGGGGAACTGGAACTGGAGGAATCGATAGACGTTTTTGAGGAAGGGATTAAACTTTCTCTTTATTGCCAGCAGGAGTTGAAAAAGGCGGAAGGCAGGATTCGACAGCTGGTAAAGAATCTGAATGGTGAATTTGAACTGCAGGATTTTGAACTCTAGTGCCCTGTCAATCTTAATTCTATATATTATTTAGCGAGTAAAAATTCATGTAGGACAAGGCGGCAGCTCCTTGCCATCCATGGCAATGCTGCACTTGCCCGTCCATGGGCTTCGGAGGAATGAGTAATACTGGACGTATTGCGATTGACGACAACGCAGTCATACATGAATTATACCGACAAGAAGATATAGAATTAGGGTTGAAAGGGTACTAGGCTGTGAAAGGAAACTAATTCAATGGATTTTGATATGAAGTCATTCCAGAAAGACATAAAAACGCGGCAAGAGTATGTGGAAGCTTGTCTGCAGAATTGTGTGTCCCTGCTTGATGCCTACCCTCCCCTAATTCATGAAGCCATGCACTATGCCTTGTTTAATGGCGGGAAAAGACTGCGCCCCATAATGGTCTGCGAAGCGGCCTTGCTGGGCGGAGGGAGCAGGGAAGATGCCATCCCCGCCGCCTGCGCTATCGAAATGATCCATTCGTATTCGCTGGTTCACGATGACCTGCCCTGTATGGATGATGATGATTTCCGCCGCGGCAAACCTACCTGTCACAAGGTTTACGGCGAGGCCAATGCGGTCTTGACCGGGGATGCGCTGCTTACTGCAGCTTTTGAACTGCTATCCCAAAACGCCCAGGCAAGCGAAGTGGACTTAGGCAGGACGATCAGAGTCATAAGTGAAATCGCCAGAGCCGCTGGCAGCCGGGGCATGATTGGCGGGCAGGTTATCGACCTGGAATCGGAAGGGAAAAATATCGATTTTGCCACTCTAAAGACCCTGCACAGTTTAAAAACCGGGGAGTTGTTCCAGGCTTCACTGCGCTCCGGAGCTATATTGGGCGGGATGGATGAGCCGGGGCTGCAGGCCATAACTGACTATGCCCGTAATTTTGGTCTGGCTTTCCAAATCAGTGATGATATTCTGGATGTGCAAGGGGATGAAGCTTTAATCGGTAAACCGGTGGGCAGCGATGAAAAGAATCACAAGACCACCTACCCCAGCCTGCTGGGCCTGGCAAAAAGCCGGGAAATGCTGAAAGAGAGTGTGGCCTCCTGTATCCAGAGCCTGGAGCCTTTTGGTGAGCGAGCCGCCTTCCTGCGGGAGCTGGCCTGTTTTACGATGTATCGGGAAAGCTAGTGCAGCTTTAATTGGGTATTCCAGACCATATTGCTGCTCTTATCTTGGTAAGAAGCTATAGGCTGCTTGCCATTCTTCACTGGTTCCATTATCATCAAAATCTCCTGGATAGCGCGCTCTGCTCTTGACCAGACTGCCTAATTTAATTGTGATTGGAACGAAAATTTACTGGATTTGAACACCTGGCAACAGGCATCAACTATATCAGCTTCATACAAGTTGCCGCGATGCGTCTCTATTTCTTGAAGAGCCACCTCCAAACCAAGGGCCGAACGATAAGGACGGTGCGAAGTTATAGCCTCCACTACGTCAGCCACGGCAATAATTTTAGCTTCCAGTAATATTTCTGAGCCTCTGAGCCCGTTGGGATATCCTGAACCGTCCAGACGTTCATGGTGCTGAAGCACTGTCTCCGCCACTGGGGATTTAAAAGGAATGGGTTTAACAATTTCATAACCGATTTGGGGGTGAGTTTTAATCAGGTTCATCTCCAGATCACTTAATCGGGTTGATTTGCTGAGAATGTCCATGGGCACATATATTTTTCCTATATCATGGAGACTGGCTGCCACCCGGATACCTTCGAGCTGTTGTTCCCCAAGTCCCATTTCCTGAGCAATAGCACAGGCTAACTGAGCTACCCGGCGCTGGTGTCCGGCCGTATACGAATCCCTTTTTTCGGAGGTTATGGCCAGAGCATCGACCGTTCCCAGCAGGGTTTTGTGCAGCTGATAGTAACTGCATCTTAGTTTTTTTTCGATTTCTTTGCGCTCAGCTATTTCGCATTCCAGAAATACATTGGCCTCCACCAGTTCCGTAGTTCTTTGCTCAACCCGCTTTTGCAAGCGCTGATGCAGTTGATGCGAGATGGTTTCGGCCCGCATACGCTCGGTAATATCCTCGGTGATCGACAGAATCCCCCATGGAGTTGGATAAACTCGCTCATGCAGATTGCGATTGTTTAGTTTGTTCTGCACAAATTGGATACCACCTTGTTCCATCACCTGCAAATAGGCTGCATAGCTGGCAGTTTGGGCTATCCCGGGAAATAATTCTGCCAGTTTGTCACCCTCCAAGTTCTTGCCGCTTTTTCCCATCAAAACAGCATAGGCTTCATTGCAGTAAAGAATCGCCAGATCCCGGTCCAGGGCCAGGATGGGGGTTCTTATACTGGCAAGTAAAAGACGATGCTTCAGTTCACTTTCTCGCAATGCTTTTGCTGCCAGGCGGGCCTTGAGCAGGCGTTGTACCCGGTAGCGAAGCGCCACCATATTAACCGGCTTCAGGATAATATCAGTTGCTCCGGCTTCAAATACCTGTCCGATTGCTTCATCATCCGTAAGTCCGGTTACCATTAGGATCGGTAAATGTAGTCCCCCGGGCATCCGCCGCAAATGCCTGCAGGTAGTCAAACCATCCATTACCGGCATCAAAATGTCCAATAAAACCATATCCGGTTGGACTTTCTGGCAAATTTCGGTAGCCTTCTGTCCATTAGAAGCCTCCAACACACGGTAACCTTCTTTTTCCAGAGTGGAGCGCAGCATGGCTCGAACCACCCCGCTATCGTCCACAATTAAAATGAGAAATTTGCTAGGACTAAGGGAAATCTCACCCATGGTTTATTTTCATCTCCCAATACATTTTTCTTTCGGTTCTCAACGCTTACAATTCCCATTCGCCGCGTCCCGGTGACAATATTTGAATCCTGCCGGTATTTACGTCCACATATACGGTTCTGCCGATGTTCTTGCCGACATCTTCGGAAATGAGATTCAGATTTAGTCTGCTTAGAATCTGCTTGGTAGCCTGCACATTGCGTTCTCCAATCTTGAAAATACCACCATCATTCAAAAAATTGGCCCCTCCGGCGATTTTAGCCACCATAGCAACGTTTTGACACCCATGAAATACCATTTTACTTAACAGGTTGGGAATACCGGTATCTGCAAACTGTCCGGGTTTCTCTGCCGCCAGAGCCTTATTCAGCTTGGAATCCGGCAGGGCCACATGCACCAGACCAACGGTTTTCTTTTGCGGGGCCAGCAGAATTACCGCCACACAAGAACCGAGCGCGAAAGTCTTGAGTATATCGTCGGGACTTCTGGAAACTGCCATTTCACCAATACCTACAATTATGTTCGCCATTTTGCATTCCCACCCAATAGATTCATGATGGTATTAGGAATAGACGCCAGAGGCACCAGACATTCGGCACCTCCCTTTTCAAAGGCCACCCGGGGCATGCCGAAAACTACCGAACTGGCTTCGTCTTGGGCCAGGGTTCGGGCTCCGGCCAGGCGCATGGCCAACATACCCTCAGCCCCATCTCCACCCATCCCGGTAAGCATTACTCCGATAGCATTTGCGCCCACGCATTGTGATACCGATTGCAAAAGAACCTCCACCGAGGGGCAATGGCCGTTAACATTTTCTCCCGCTTCCACTTGAGTTAGATAAACACCGCCGGACCTTATTACCTTCATATGCAGACCACCCGGGGCGATCAATACCCGTCCCGGCATGATCCGGTCTCCACCTTGAGCCTCCATGACTTCCAAAGCGGAAATTTCATTAAGGCTATGGGCAAACTGCTTGGTAAAGCCGGGCGGCATATGCTGAACAATTACTATGCCGGGCGTGAACGCGGGAAGTTGACGCATAATGAACCGGATGGCTTCCGTTCCTCCGGTAGAGGCACCGATAGCGATTACTTTATCGGTCGATTCCGCCAGGGCCAGGGTATTGGCGGTAATCGGCATAGGACGGGAATGTCGGTTGACTTTCCAGGCTTGGACATTGGCCTTGGCCGCTATCTTAACCTTGGCTCGCAAATCCACCAGCATGGCTCCCAGCCCCCGGGCTACGTCAACACTGGGCTTGGTTACCACATCTATGGCCCCCGCTTCCAATGCCGCCAGGCTAATGGCGGCTCCTTTTTTGGTCAGGGCACTGACGACCACTACCGGCAACGGGTACTGCGGCATCAAGCGGCGCAGAAACTCCACCCCGTCCATGCGAGGCATTTCCACGTCCAGGGTTAAAACATCCGGTTTAAGGTTTACAATCATATCACGAGCCACATAAGCATCAGGGGCTACCCCCACTACTTCAATCTCGTCATCCAGGGCCAAGCCATGGGCCAGAATGTCTCTGACCAAGGCTGAATCGTCAATTACGAGTACTTTTATTTTACGCATCAACATTACCTCAATCCTTACAACGCACTATTTTTGATAGACAGCAGGTTTAATATACTTGTACAATGCCCGGGAACGATCTATCGATTCGGAATGGCCGGTAAATAAATAGCCCCCGGGCTGTAAATAGCGATGAAAACGTTCTATCAAACCCTGTTGAGTGGGCAAATCAAAATAAATAATGACATTGCGGCAAAATATTATATCGAATTTACCCTTGAACGGAAATTCCGGACGCATAAGATTTAACCTGCGCAAAAGCACCAGCTTTTTCAGGATGGGTTTAACCGTCCAATTGTTGTTATCTACAGCGGCAAAGTATCTCTGCCGGTATGATACCGGCACCTGAGACAACTGAGCATCGGTGTAGATAGCATTTTTGGCTTTTTGCAGGGCAGTCTCGGAAATATCCGTAGCCAGGATACCAACGTCCATTTGGGATATCTCCGCACCCAGAAATTCACTTAGAATTATAGCTAAAGTATAAGGTTCCTCGCCTGAAGAGCAGCCCGCACACCAGATTTTTAGCCCGGGCCGGTTTTGACTTTTAGCTCTGGCTATTAACTGGGGTAGGGCCGTGCTGACCAAAAAATCAAAATGATCTTTTTCCCGGAAAAAATAAGTATAATTGGTGCTTATCCGATCCACCATATCCGACAGAGCCTGACCGCTGGGTTCATTAATAACGTAATCATAATAATCACGAAAATTCTTGAAATCACCCGACCGCATTACCTTCTGCAGTCTTTCCACAACCAGGCTGCGCTTCTGTTCGCTCAGATTAATTCCGAATTTATCATGCATAAGTTCGCTGATTAATTTAAATTCCTGATCGCTAAGATGCACATCATTCACTCCTCATCAGAAGAATAAGCGAGATGGGTCAAGAACCATCATTATCGCCACTAGAAATTGCCGAAATCAGTGTCATCCAGAGCAATGATATCCTTCGGTTGAAGAATGGCGGCCCGGTCATTAGCGGCAGGATTACCCCAGGCCACCTGCATGGCGGTCGGTTTAGCTTCCATAGGCTGCAGGCCTTGAGTTTGGATGAGATTCTGGATCATTTGTAATATTTCGGGGGTAATACCTGCGGGCAGACCTGGAATGCTCATATTAATAGCCGGCTGCCGGAGCCTGAATTTTGATAACATTTGTTTGAGCTGCACGGCCTGCCCTGATAACTCCTCACTGGCCGAAGCTGATTCTTCAGCATTAGCGGTGACTTGTTGAGTGACTTGATCCACCTGTCCTAGACCCTGGTTAATCTGTCCTATACCTTGGGCCTGCTCCTTGGAAGCTGAGGCCATTTCGCCCACCAGGTCGGTAACCCGGGCGGATCCGGTAACGATTTCTTCCAGGGCACGTGAGGTTTCTTCGGCAATCCGTGCTCCCACTTCGGTCTTTTTGATGGAGCCTTCGATCATTTCCGCAGTTTCCTTGGCGGCATTAGCACTACGGGCCGCCAAATTTCTGACCTCTTCTGCTACTACCGCGAACCCTTTGCCGTGCTGACCGGCACGAGCAGCCTCAACGGCGGCATTCAGAGCCAGCAGATTGGTCTGGAAGGCTATTTCATCGATAGCCTTGATTATCTTCGATATATCTGCAGCTGAATCACTGATATCTTTCATGGCCGTACCCAATAAATTCATTTGCTCACGGCCTTTAATGGCGTCAGTTCTGGCCTGGTCGGCAAGTTGATTGGCTTGGCCGGCGTTCTCCGCATTTTGTTTGGTCTGAGCGGTCAATTCGTGCATGGATGAACTTATTTCTTCCAGGGCAGCCGCAGATTCGGTAGCACCCTGGGCCAGCGACTGGCTGGAATTTGAAACTTGCTGGGAGCCTGTAGCCAGGCTTTGGGTTGATTT
>JAQUXM010000018.1 GCA_028692415.1 Syntrophomonadaceae bacterium
AAAATTGATGGTATATCATTAACGGTGTTAGAATATACTGAATTTGTGGAAAGGGGGAATTGAAATTGGATCCAAAGCTTATCGATGAGATATTGCGAGAGATCGGACTGGAGCATATAGAAGGCTACCAGGAAGACCAAGAATAAGAAGAAGCCATTTAAGGAATGATCTTAAATGGCTTTTTTTCATGTTTAGAGGAATACCCTCATTGAGCCGGGCGTTCTTTTAGCAATTCCGAGACGGTTACCAACTCATAGCCCTGAGCCTTAAGGTTCTTGATTACCGTTGGCAGTGCCTCAGTAGTCTGTTTACAGGTATCACTGGCATGCATTAAAATAATATCTCCAGGATGGACTTTTTTGCCAACTCTCTCAATGATAGTGTCAACTCCCGGGTTCATCCAATCGAGGGAATCGGTTGACCATTGTATAGCTTCATATTTCACTTCATGTACCGCCTCAATTACTTGATCGTTATAATCCCCATTGGGAGTTCTTATCAGCTTAGCATTAACACCGGCCACTTCCTTGATGTTTTTGTGGGCTTTCATAATCTCTTCCATTATTTCCGTCTTGCTGTAGTTGCTCAGGTTAACATGACGATAACCATGACTGCCGATTTCATGTCCATCACTTTTAATCCGGTTGACTATGTCCGGATATTCCTTGACCCAGGGGCCGGAAAGAAAAAATGTGCAGCGAACATTGTTTTCTTTCAAAATTTCAATAACAGGCATTGGGGTTTTATTACCCCAGCTGATATCGAAGGTAAGAGCCACTATTTTTTTATCAGTTTGAACTTCATATACCGGTTGTTTGCTGTGATATGCCTGTACATATACCACACTGCTGATGATTATTACCAGGGCCATCAGGCTGATTAAGGTTATCCGCGTTCGCGTTGACAGTTTGCAGAAGCCAAAAACTTTGGGCATACTATCATACTCCCCCCCATTATTTTACTTTCTATATTTTTATTTACTCCGGCATTTCTTTATTCCTTATTTCCCAGCTTAATTAATTCACCCATGCTCATAAATTTATAACCCAAGCGGTTGAGCTCGGGTATTAAAATATCAAGAGCCTTAGCACTTTCCAAACCATTGGAACTGCCATCATGCAGGATAATAATCTGGCCAGGTTTGATGTTCTTAATAATATGGGATGCGATTTGGGCTGATTTCATGCCGGATTTCCAGTCTTTGCTATCCTGCTGATAGGTCCAATAAGCTATCTTTATTTTTTCTTTTTGAGTTAAAGCAACCAAATCATATGAAAGATAACCTCCGGGAGGCCGGTAAAGCTCCGGTCTTTGCTTGCAAATCTTATAAATAACATCATTGCATTGCTTTATATCGTTGCGTATAAATTCGATGTTTTTCCCGTTATAATCAGTATGGCTCATACTATGATTTCCAATTTCATGCCCTTCATCTACTATCCTTTTCACCAGGGCAGGATTATCTTCAGCCCGGCTGCCAACTAAAAAGAAAGTTGCTGAAGTGTGGTGCTTTTTTAAAACATCCAGAACGACCGGAGTATTTTTAGGGTCGGGACCGTCATCAAAGGTTAAGGAAACAACTTTCTGCTTGGTTTTGACATCTGTTATAACTATTTTTTGCTCTTTCCAGTTCTGCATATTGGGATGGGCCGCATAATTGTAAGCTCCCCAGGAAAAACCCAGAAATAAGATACTGCTCAAGAATAGGCCAATGGTCTTTTTACGGAGTATGATAAACAAAAGCAAGCCTCCTAAAATAACTCTGTAGCTGGTTTGCTTAAATATATTGATTTCGGGATTAATTTATGATTCTGCTTGGATAAGCTCTGCCAGCGGGCTATTGATTTTATACTGCGATAGCTGTATAATCTTTTAGAGCGTGGGTCGTTAACTCAGCGGGAGAGTGCTTCCCTGACACGGAAGAAGTCGTTGGTTCAAATCCAATACGACCCACCATAAGAAGTAAGAAATAGCGAGGGTTTAAGGCCCTCGCTATTTTAATGGGCATTATGCTATTTTGGTCAATTGTTACCAAATTGTCACCAGAGTAAATATTAAATGAGATTAAAAACGCATAAAAAAAGCCCCCAAAAGAGGGCCTTAATTGAAGCCAGTATACTATTTTAAATATTTGAGCATTTGAATTAAATATTGACCGGTAAGAACAGCAGTTTCATCGCGATCCAAGGCTCGATGCCCAAAATTTACAAAACCATTAGATTGGTAAAAATCAATGAGAGGAATTTTATCTTCGCATTCAAGATATACAATTTTCCCTCCGATTAATTCTTGAGCTTGTACAACTTTGCTACATGCTATATGCAGTAATTCATCGCCAGTAATTAAGCTATTGTAACCATTGGCATAGTTTTTACCCATTTGCGCTATCAGCGGTGCGGAGATACGGTATCCCTTCATATCGGGATCAAAGACTCCAAATTTACTGATCCTTTTCTTAGTTGTGTTCGACATATTTTTATTAGCTATCATAATGTTTTTATTTGCTAGCGTAAAATACCCAGCTATAACTGGTGCTTGTTTGTATGATGCAAAAACTAATTGTGTCACTGATATATTCTGTTTTGCTAGGCTAATAGCGCTATTATGAAAGAATGATTCTACGTCTTTATTCAACGGACATAAAAATTGGGAGAGTATTTTTTCAGTCCTTTTCTCTCCCAGCTCTTCAGCCATATCCTTTAGTGAAACCAGTGAGTATCCCTTCATAATATTAGATTATTCTCCCAAAATAGTTTTGATTTGCCCCTTTTTAACCTCACTGCAAGATTTTGATAACTGGATATGTTTACTTGATTTATTCTGGGAATTTTCCAACGCAGAGGCGAGATTTTTACTCAATTGCTTGTTTTTAATAACAACATTTTTATATATACTCTTTGTAGCCATTGTACCGTCCCTCCTAAGAACAAAGGGCAAAGCGTTTTTGGTATATTATATTATATACCATTTATCTGTTAACTAACAGAGACATTTAATCTTAATATGTGAAACATTATATGCAATTTTATAAAACAAATCTGCTTTTTTTTAAAATTTAAGCAAAATTAGAATTACCGAACTGAATATGATCTCGAGAGTACTTTAGGATCAAGGTTACTAAATCGTTATAAATAGCTAGTTTTCATCACTTGTGCACCATATTGCCCGCCAAGGCAAATAAAATATTGAATAATTATTTGCTTTTCTTAACGTAATAGATTAGAATTGCTACAGCCCGATAACTTGCGGATGAACGTTAGACCCTTCTCGATTGCTTAGGCTTGGGGGAGTAAGAGATAACAGACACTTCCCTCGATATGGGCAAGAATAATGAGGAGGTTTTTTTATGTATTCAGACAAAACTCTTAACTGTAGGGACTGTGGCCGCGATTTTGATTTCACTGCTTCAGAGCAGGAATTTTATGCGGAGAAAGGTTTTGCCAATGAACCAGGTCGTTGTCCGGAATGCCGGTCAGCAAGAAAGGCAGAATCAAGAGGTAACCGCGGCGGTGGTTATGGCAGACAAGAACGCCAGATGTATCCGGCGGTTTGTGCTACCTGTGGCAAAGATACAACCGTACCTTTTCAACCCAGTGGCGATAAGCCGGTTTATTGCAGAGACTGCTTCAAACCACAGCCCAGAAATAACTGGTAAATAGGAAAAACCGAACTTCCCCGGCTTTCATAATGAAGGCCGGGGATTTTTGCTTTATACACCAAAATATGGGATAGCTCTAGCTTTTGTAATGGTATTGAATAATGAAAAAGAGCCTGACATATAATAAACTAAATTTTTATCGGGAGGCCGAATATGAAATATGAATTTCAAATAGTGACGGCCCTTGAAAACGACAAATTTATTCATCATCTTGAAAACCGCTTGAAATGGATAACCCAAAAAGATTATGTTTTATATACTGATACTAGGGTATCCAAAGAAAATGACACCAGCATAATCTTGCTCTGTTTAAAAGGGAAGCATGAGGATGGAGTATTTCGGGATGAAGATATCATTTGTGTTTTTAAACATCAGATGTCAGAGGTTTTAGCTGAACATATTGTGAATAATTGGGAAGAACGGTTGATAAATAGGGCTATCCAACGCAGTTGTACTATTTTTAGCGATGAGGACAGAAAAATTGTTTATACGAAAGCCAGCGAATTCTTAAGAAAGTGCCACTATAATGAAAGCATCAATATGCTAATGAATTTTGGCCGTAAGAACCGGATGGCCTACAAATTGTTGGAATATATTGATAATAATGACCGGTTGGTAGTAGAAGGCTTTATTAATTTCTGTCTGCCTGATTATTTGTCGGAGATTAAGTTTGCAGTTGAATTGGCGGTTGAGGAACTCAAAAATGAAAAGGAATATAATGAATTTGTAAAACTGCTTCGTTATTTTGTGGATTCCCAGGTCCCGCGGGTATTTGAAGTAAATCTTCGAATGGATAAAGATGGGGTTTTTTATTTATGGGATGGTCAGGGTGAAAAAATTGAGGAAAAATATATCGATTATTATCTTGATGATATGCTGTTTAACGAAGTCAATCTTGATGATGTACTAATTAGTATTTTAATAACTATTGCCCCGCGCCGCATAGTTATTCACAATTTCGAAAACATAGCTACCAGCGAGTCGGTAAAAATGATTAAGAATGTTTTCCAGGACAAAATAGTAGTGTGTAAAGGCTGTGAGCGCTGTTGGCCTTATAAAGAGAGTAAATTAAGACAATAAGGGGAGGCGGGTGAACAGGGGGACGAATCCGGCGTTCCGATTTATCGGAACGCCGGATTCGTCCCCCTGTTCACCCGCCCCCTTATTGCTGTGAAGGCTTAAATCTGCTATATTTTTTAGAGAAATGTGAATAGGTGAAGTTATGAGCATTAAATTGATAATCATACCCTTAATCAGTGCTTTGATTGGTTATTTTACCAATGTCGTAGCCATCAAACTCTTGTTCTGGCCGCAGCAACCGATTAACTTTCGAATATTTCAACTCCATGGTTTACTGCCCAAGCGGCAAGCCAATATTGCCTCCAGTATAGGGGAACTGGTGGAAAACCAGCTTTTATCCATGGATGAATTAATTGATAAAATTGATACACCCGAAATAAATAATAAGATTACCATTAAGCTTAGTAAAATTCTAAAGGACAGGCTTTATACCCTGTTGCCGAGTATTATTCCCGCTCGGGTAACGCAAGTTATTGGCGAGAACCTTGATAAGATTTTGCGCCAAGAGGCACCACAGCTTATCAAGCAGGTCATATCTTCCGGGCGTGATCATCTTAACCGGGAGATTCAAATCAAAAAGATAGTTGAAGATAAAGTGAACGCTTACGATTTGAACGAACTGGAAGCGATGATCAGGGGGATTTCATCAACGGAACTAACTTTTATTGAGATTTCCGGGGGAGTACTGGGGTTTATTATTGGCTTGATCCAGATTGGGATAATCATGTTATTTCCAAACTAACCCAAGAGAAGACCCGTCCCCTGGTCTGAAAAGTGGGTACCAATGATACTGCTAAAAAAACAAGTAATACGGTTAGATTAGTGAGATGTGAACGATAGTTATGATGAATGGGGTGTATCATAAATTCTACCCCTCACCCCTAACGCCTCACTCCTCACTTAACAAAGCAAATATTTGGGAGGCGATGAGTAATGATAAATATTAAATTAAAAGACGGCAGTCAGCGGGAGTTTCCCAGCGGCATAAGTCTTTTGCAAGTTGTGGAGGAGATTAGCCCCAGGCTGGCCAAGGTTGCGGTGAGCGCGCTTTTCAACGGAGAAGTTACGGATCTGAATGCCGTGGTTAAGCAAGATGGCAGCCTGGAGGTGCTTGACTTTGAAGATGAGCGGGCCAAGAACGTTTACCGTCATTCATCATCTCATGTTTTGGCCCAGGCTGTACAAAGATTGTGGCCGGCAACCAAGCTGGCCATAGGGCCGGCCATCGACAAGGGTTTTTACTATGATTTCGACAGCGAGCACAGCTTCAGCCCTGATGACTTCAAGCTGATTGAAGATGAGATGAACAAGATTATCAAGGCGGATTATCCGATTGTTCGACGGGAAATGAGCAGAGAAGAAGCCCTCAAATTCTTTGAGGAAAGAAACGAAGCCTATAAGATTGAATTAATCGAAGACCTGCCGGAAGATGCGGTTATCAGCTTTTATCAGCAGGGAGAGTTTGTGGATCTTTGCGCAGGCCCGCATATTCCTTCAACCGGTCGTTTGAAAGTAATTAAAATTATGAGCCTGGCCGGAGCCTATTGGCGGGGCAGCGAGAAAAATCCCATGCTGCAGCGGGTTTATGCCACTTCTTTTCCCAAGAAGGCGATGCTTGACGACTATCTGTTTAAACTGGAAGAGGCTAAGAAACGGGATCACCGCCGCTTGGGCAGAGAACTGGGACTCTTTGTGCTGCTTGATGAAGGCCCGGGTTTTCCTTTTTTCCTGCCCAAAGGAATGATTCTGCGTAATGAACTGGAAAGCTTTTGGCGTGAGGAACATCGTAAAGCAGGTTACCAGGAAATCCGCACGCCGATAATTCTTAATCGCGAACTCTGGGAAAGATCAGGGCATTGGGACCATTATAAAGATAATATGTACTATACGACCATTGATGAAGATGAATATAATATTAAACCCATGAACTGTCCGGGGGGCATGCTGGTTTATAAGCAGAACCTCCATAGTTATCGGGAATTCCCCATGCGGGTTGGAGAGATGGGCCTGGTACACCGGCATGAAATGTCGGGTGTTTTGCACGGCTTAATGAGAGTCCGCGCCTTTACCCAGGATGATGCCCACATATTCATGCTGCCGGAACAGATTATCACTGAAATAAAAGGGGTTATCGACCTGGTGGATCGTTTCTATAGCTTATTCGGCTTCCCTTATCATGTGGAATTATCCACCCGGCCGGAAGATTCCATGGGTTCGGAGGAGATTTGGGAAATGGCTACCCAGACTCTGATCAAAGCTCTGGATGAAAAGGGTATCAGCTACAAGATTAATGAAGGTGACGGCGCCTTCTATGGGCCCAAAATTGATTTTCACCTGCAGGATTCCCTGGATAGAACCTGGCAGTGTGGCACGATTCAGCTTGATTTCCAGATGCCTGAGAAATTTGATCTCACATATATTGGGGAAGATGGCGAGAAACACCGCCCGGTAATGATTCATCGGGTTATTTACGGCAGTATTGAAAGATTCATTGGTATATTGACCGAACACTTTGCCGGAGCATTTCCCACCTGGCTGGCTCCCGTTCAGGTAAGGGTTCTGCCCATTACCCAAAGGCATCATGATTATGCCCAGAGCATAGTGGACAGCTTGCAGGCGGCGGGAATTAGAGTTGAGGCCGATTACCGCAGTGAAAAAACCGGCTACAAAATAAGAGAAGGACAGATGCAAAAGATACCTTACCTCTTGGTGCTGGGTGATCGCGAAGAAGAAGAAAAGACTGTGGCCGTACGGCATCGCAAACAGGGTGATATGGGCAGCAAGAGCAGGGAAGAGTTCATAGCCTTCATTCTTGAGGAGATTGGCAACAAGTCGCTCTAGAAGGTCAGGAGTGAGGTGTTAGGATGAGGGAAGGCGCCAAAATCCAAAATCAATAGTTCAAAATTGGGTACGTGGAATATGCTTGCCGCGGGATCATGTTTATGCTATACTATTTTTCGTACTAAGCAGGAGCTTGACTTCTCACCTTACAACTTCGGTTCGTGAGGTATTCAGTAACCAGCGGGTATGGCTTGTTGGGGAAAAATACTCCAAGTCGTATTGTTATTGAATGAGCGAGTTCATGCAACTCGCTTTTTTATTTTATTAGGGAGGTGGACTGATTATCAGTAAGGATTGGAGAGTAAACGAGGAAATCCGGGTAAAAGAAGTTAGACTGATTAGTGAAACTGGTGAGCAATTGGGTATTGTCCCGATCAGGCAGGCTTTGGATATGGCTCTGGAGAAGGAAATGGACCTGGTGGAGGTAGCTCCTTCTGCCAAACCACCTGTATGCCGTTTGATGGATTATGGCAAATTTAAGTTTGAACAGAGCAAAAGGGAAAAGGAAGCTCGCAAAAAACAGAAGATTATTTCTGTAAAAGAAGTCAAGATGCGTCCTAACATTGAAGAACACGATTTTCAGGTTAAAGCCAAGAATGCTCGTAAGTTCTTGAGTGCCGGGGACAAAGTAAAAGTAACCATCATGTTCAGGGGACGAGAAATTACCCACCCGGAAATCGGAGAAAAGCTATCAATTAAACTTACTGAACAATTAGCGGATATTTCTACAGTGGAAAAAGCACCCAAGATCGAAGGAAGAAATATGGTTACCATATTAATGCCCAAGATTGAGACTGAAAAGAAGGAGGATGTTTGATGCCCAAGACTAAAACCCACCGTGGTGCAGCTAAAAGATTTAAAAAGACCGGCAGCGGAAAAATAAAAAGGTCCAAAGCTTATGCCAGCCACCTTTTAGGGGGAAAGAGTCCCAAAAGGAAAAGAAACCTTCGCAAATCCGGACTGGTAAGTGAAGAAGAGAACAAAAGAATTTCCAAATTAATTCCTTATTAATGGATAGAGGAGGTTTTTACTTATGCCGAGAGTCAAACGAGGTGTGACTTCACATAGAAGACATAAGAAGATATTGAAGCTGGCCAAAGGTTATAGAGGCAGTAAATCCAAACTATACCGGGTAGCCAACCAGCAGGTAATGAAATCAGGGCAATATGCCTATATCCATAGAAGATTGAAAAAAAGAGATTTTCGCAAGCTGTGGATAGCCCGTATCAATGCGGCGGCACGTGACAATGGCACTACTTACAGCAGAATGGTACACGGCCTCAAAGTTGCCGGAGTGGATATAAACCGCAAGGTTTTGGCAGAACTGGCTATCAGCGATCCCGGTGGATTTACCCAACTGGCAGAGCTGGCTAAAAAGAATTTTAACTAAGACATTAAAAAGAGTATGGCCTTTAAGCCATACTCTTTTTAATATACGAGGGTGGTAGGAGTGTAGACTATGCAGTCAATTTTGTCACGGGATAATCAGAAAATTAAAGATACCGCCAAACTAAAGAATAAAAAGTATAGAAATCAAGAGCAGTCCTTTATCATTGAAGGGAAGAAAATGCTGGAGGAAGCCCTGAAATACCCGAAAAACATAATAAGGATCTTCGTTGATCAGACCAAGGAGCAAGAATACCGGGAATTGCATGAAAAATATAATAGTCTTGAATGGTATAGTGTGGAATCCAGATTAATAGAATATATCAGTGATACCGAAACACCCCAGGGTATTGTAGCCGTAATTAGCCAGCCCTGCTGCTCCTGGGATGAGCTTATGCAAAAAGCGAGTTTATTGCTGCTCCTGGATCAGGTCGCCGATCCCGGCAATATGGGTACAATAATACGAACTGCATGGGCTTTTGATGTTGATGGGATATTATTGACCCGTGACTGTGTGGACCCTTTCAGCCCGAAAGTAGTTAGAGCGACTATGGGTGGAATATTTAATTTGCCTCTCATCGATAATGTTACTGGACCTGACCTGGAGCGTTTAAAAGCAGCAGGGTTCAATGTATTGTGCAGTTCATTGGATGCAGCGAGGAGTTGTTATTCGCTTGATTTCAGCGGGAAAAACCTGGTAGTCATCGGCAGTGAAGCTCGAGGTGTAAGTTCAGAGATAAGAATGAAATGTGATACTCTTTTTAAAATACCAACTAATCCTCAAGTTGATTCTTTAAATGCGGCAGTGGCCTGTGCTATAATTATTAATGAAGCTTGGCAACAGAAAACCGGCTCTTCCTTGTCCGAATAGATTATCTGTGATAAAATATTATAACGAGCAAAAAGATCTCCCCCGCTTCTTTAAGCGGTCAGGTTCCTATTAACAAAACAGACGGCGGGTTCTAATCCCTCGCCTCGTTGCAGCGCGGTGCGAAAGAAGCTGCTCCGGAGTTTCTTTCGATGCTTAAAAGTTCGGCCCTGCATTAATAATTGAAGGGTGGACCATAGATGATAAATCAAGCCGATAATTTGTGGAATCTTTTTGAGCAATCTGGTTGTATACTGTATTATCTCATGTATAAGATGTTAATAACTCAATAGGCAAAAAGGCTATGAACAGGACAAGTAGCTTGCTGCTAATCCAACAGGGAGGTCATATCAGAGACTGAAAGTATGACCAGGAGAAAAGTAAGTGAATTCACCTGGGAGCAGTGGATTGAATTATAGTAGGTCTAACCGGTAGCCGTCGTTAATGGCAATAGAGATGATTATTCTTTTTGTGGGTTTAATTAATCAGGGTGGTACCGCGGAAGCAAGCTTTCGTCCCTCGGGGGATGAAGGCTTTTTTATATCTATAAGGAGGTTGCAGGGTTGATGCTGGAAAAAATACGAACTATAGAAAGCGGTTGCCAGGATAATCTGGCCCGGGTGTCTACATTGGAAGAGCTTAATGAGTTCAGAGTACGTGTACTGGGGAGAAAAGGCGAAATAACCCAGCTCCTGCGTGGGCTTAAAGATTTGAATGCGGAGGAACGGCTGGAAATTGGCAAGGCGGCAAATGAACTCAAGGAAAGGCTGGAAAAAATGATAGCGGCCCGCCATGAAGAAATTAGCAGGCGGCAACTGGAAATCAAATTATTAAATGAAAGAATTGATGTTACCTTACCGGGTTTGCCTCAGCAACGCGGAGGAAAACATCCCTTAACATTAATCAGTGAAGAGATTCAAAATATTTTTTCCGGTATGGGTTTTAGCATAGCTGAAGGCCCCGAAATCGAATCTGATTACTATAATTTTGAAGCTTTGAATGTTTCCCGTGACCATCCCGCCCGGGATATGCAGGATACGTTTTATATTAACGAGGACATTCTGCTGCGCACCCATACCTCGCCGGTTCAGGTGCGTACCATGGAAAAGATGGCCCCGCGCATCCCGGTGAAGATTATTGTACCGGGCAAGGTATACCGCAAGGATGACGATGCCACACATTCGCCGATGTTTACCCAGGTGGAAGGTCTGGTTATTGATAAAACCATAACTTTTGGCAATCTTAAAGGAACCTTGATGTTATTTGCACAGAAGATATTTGGAGAAGATGTACGGGTGCGCTACCGTCCCAGTTTTTTCCCTTTCACCGAACCCAGCGCGGAAATGGATATTTCCTGTGTAATATGCAAGGGAGCCGGCTGTCGGGTCTGTTCACATACTGGCTGGTTGGAGATTCTGGGCGCAGGTATGGTAAATCCCCGGGTGCTGCAATATGGCGGTTACGATCCCGAAGCAGTAAGCGGTTTTGCCTTTGGCATGGGAGTGGAGCGGATAGCCATGTTGAAGTATGGCATTAATGACCTGCGTCTCTTCTTTGACAATGATATAAGATTTCTGCAGCAGTTTTAGGAGGTAAATAAATGGGTGTATCGATAAAATGGTTAAAACAATATGTGGATTTCGACTGGAGCCCGGCAGAACTGGCACATCGTCTTACCATGGCGGGGATTGCAGTTGAGAATATTGAAGAAATAGAAAGCGACACAATTATGGAGATGGACTTGACCCCCAACCGGGGCGACTGCTTGGGGTTGATTAATCTGGCCCGCGAGGTTGCGGCACTAAGTGGGGGAAGCTTGAAAATCCCGGAGCTTTCATTGCGGGAAAACGACGAAGACATCAATGATTATATCAAGGTGGAAATCGATGCGCCAGATCTGGGACCACGTTATATGGCGCGGCTGGTAAAGAATGTAGAAATTAAGGAGTCACCGCTCTGGATGCAGGAAGCTCTGCTGGCGGCTGGCATCCGTCCCATTAATAATGTGGTTGATGTAACCAATTATGTGATGCTGGAAAGCAACCAGCCCCTGCATGCTTTTGACTACAATTTGCTGGGAGCGGATAAGCGAATACTGGTTAGAAGAGCCCGCAGGCAGGAGATCTTTACCACCCTGGATGGCGTGGACCGGGAGCTGAATGAGGATATGCTGGTAATTACCGATGGAGAGCGGGCGGTGGCTTTAGCTGGTATCATGGGGGGCGAGAACACAGAGATCAAAGATGATACTAAACATGTATTGCTCGAATCGGCTAATTTCCTGGCTGCCAGTATTCGCAGAACTTCGCGCCGCCTCGGTTTAAGAAGCGATTCTTCGGTTCGCTTTGAAAAAGGCGCCGATATCAATGGGGTTAAATACGCAGTTAACCGGGCCGCCCAACTTATTCAGGAACTGGCGGGGGGAGAAGTGGTCGGGGGAATCTGTGATGTATATCCGATGCCCCAGCCAACCTTAAGGATTGCACTTAGGCCGGAAAGGGTTAATTTCTTGTTGGGGATTGAACTTCCTGTAAAAGATATTGAAAAATACCTGAGCAGTTTAGGTTTGACCATGGAATGGACAGAAGGACAGTTTATCGTTGAGGTTCCCAGTTACCGCCCGGATATCACTATGGAAGTAGATCTTATCGAAGAAATTGCCCGTTTGCATGGTTATGAAAACATACCGGCCAGTCTCCCGCAAGGGGATACCACCCAGGGAGGGCTTAACAACTACCAGTACTTCCGGAACCGGGTTAAAAATGTGATGGCCCGGAGCCTGCACGAGGTAATCAACTACAGTTTTATAAACCCCAACTTTGCTGATCGCCTGTTGTTGCCCGTGGAAAGTCCGCTAAGAAATATCATCAAGCTGGCCAACCCGCTTTCTGAAGATCAGAGCGTCATGCGGACCCTGTTGCTGCCTGGTCTGTTGGAGAATATCACTACCAATTTGGCCCGAAAAAATCAAAACCTGGCTTTTTTTGAAACCGGAGCCGTGTTTTATCCGGTTAACAACGAACTGCCGCTGGAGAAGCTTAAACTGGGAGCTGCAGTTGCAGGCAGGAGTCAAAGCAACTGGCTAAAGAAACAAGTGGATATGGATTTTTATTTCCTGAAAGGAATTCTTGAGGACTTGCTCTGGGAGCTGGGGATAAGGGATTACTGCTTTGTGGAAGGGCAGGAGGCTTCCTATCACCCAGGCCGTACAGCCCGCCTGATCTGCCAGGGACAGGAATTGGGGATTATAGGTGAGGTCCATCCCCTGGTTTTGCAAAACTATGATATTAAGACCAGAACCTGTACTTTTGAACTCGATCTGGATGAGTTGTTCAAACAAATGGTGGGCAAGAAGATGATGGAGTCCATTACCAAGTATCCGGCGGTAGAGCGGGATATCGCATTGTTAATGGCGGCAGATGTTACGGCTTCCCGGGTTTTGGAGGTAATTAAAGCTAGCGGGCAAGAACTGCTGCAGGATCTGGTAGTATTCGATATTTACGCTGGAGAACAGGTTCCTCCGGGTTATAAGAGCATGGCCTTGAAACTTACCTTTCAATCGGCTGAAAGAACCCTTACGGACGCCGAAATAAATGAGTGCATTGGGAAAATAATGCAGGACTTGCAGAGTCAAATAAAGGCGGTCTTGCGCTAAGACCGTCAAAAAAAGCGAATAGCTGCGTTATTCAAGAACCCCGTTCATTCAACGTACCCATGTACGCCTCAATCACGGGCTTCTTGAAAGCCTTGCTCTTCACTTTTTTGCTCGGTCTACTAAAATAGCTTATTTAACTATCCGCTGAGGCTAGTTTACGCTAGTCCTAAGAAAGGAGACAGTTATGCTGCAGATGTCCATTCCCGGTAGAGAAGACCTAGAGATCCATTACCTGCTTCTGGACATGAACGGGACCTTGACGATTGACGGGTTATTGCCAGCAGGAGTCAAGGAAAGAATAGAGTTCATAAAAACCAAAATGGAGGTTTTTTTACTGACCGCAGATACCTTTGGAACTGGTGCTCAGGTTGCCGAAGAACTGGGGATTGAAATATTTGTAGTTAGCTCTGAAAACGGTACCAAGGATAAAGCTGATTATATTGCGGCCCTTGAGCCGCAAGGAGTGGTGGCCATTGGCAATGGCAGCAATGATGCAGCCATGTTGGAACTAGCCAGCCTGGCCATCGCAATTATAGGCCGCGAGGGATGTTCGCTCGCGGCTTTGCGCCAGGCTGACATTGCAGTTAATGATATCAATGATGCTCTGGACCTGTTGATTAATCCCTTGCGCCTGGTGGCTACGCTAAGAGTCTAGGGATAATTAACCCCTCACTCCTTACTAGTTTCTTTGACCGGAGAGGCAAATCCCTTGCGAAAGGCATTGAGGATGGTGTTGTTTTCATCCAGGCGGTAGATGCGGGCGGGCATACCGTTCCCATCCACATCGGTTCCGTTAAACCAGATTGCCGCCTTTATGCCGGAATACTTCTTCATGTTGGCAAACATATCGCCTATCCATACCGCTTTTGAGCCTCCAACTGAATTACATCCGAATTCACTGATTATGAATGGATAATCGAAAATCGCGCTGTATTGTTGGTACAAAGGATCATATATTGAAGTGAATTCCCGCCAGTACTCACCAGGATAATAGCTGCCGGTATTATAGCCGGTCAGGCCAATGATATCCACATATGCCTCACCTGGAAAGTAATTCAGCGCATGATTCCACTTGAAGCCTGGGAAAGACAAATCATTGGGGTTCCAGACCCAGAGAACATTGTTGGCTTGATTGGCGGTAAAGATCTTGTAGACATGCTGCCAAACCGCCTTATAGAGTTCAGTATCCTTCGAACTGTAATAGCTGGAATATACACACCAATCCCCGTTCATTTCATTGTTTAAACGAAACAGTAGCGGGTGCCCGAAATCACGGGCCTTTTTAGCATAATCAGTGAAAAACCCGTCATACTTTCCATTGAGTATATCGTAGGTAATATTGGCGTTGTTGCCATTTATAAACATGGTTTGCAAAGTTAATTGCACATAGCGCTGCTCCTGGTAAGCCCTGCTCAGTTCCTCGGCAGGAAACGGAGCATCAAAGGTCTTATATAATATAAGAAAATCGAATTTGCAGTCCATTTGTTTTTCAAGTAAATGCAAGTAATCCAGCCTTTCCGGAGCTGAAGGTTCGAAAATTCCCCATTTTAAGGTAGCCTCATTACCAAAATATTTTTGGAAGAATTCACTGGTTTCAGCTTGTAACTCCCTGGATCTTCTTTGGTAACTTGGATTCAAGCCGGGGTTGCCTTGCTTGTTTGCAACGGCAAAGCTTTGGATAAGTGGTATATATCCGTCAACCGGAAGCGATGACTTGATGAAGACGGTGTAGACCTCTTTGGAGCTTTTGGTGATTTCTGCGGAAAGGTAATAGTTATGGTCATTTACAACGGTCAACAGCTTATTTCTTTGCCATTGCAGCAAATGCACTTTTAATCCGTTAACGCTAATAGTTTTATTAACCTGAGCGTAGTGCGTGCTGCGGTTGTTAAGAAAGCGGTTGCTATACTGCATATAGGCAGTGGCACTATGAATGCTGCCCGTAAAATCATCCCGGTATATCTCGATCCGGGTATTATTGTCGGCTATTACTGTCCTCAGCTGCAGTTGAGATGGGTCCACATTCATAGAGGCAGGATAATTAATGGAATAACCGTTGACCAAGTCAAGATATTGGTTATATCCCGGCAATACATTCGCAGTTATTTCGTAATTGTTTATATAGGGATCAGGCAGTGGGGCAATCAGTTTATTATCAACATTTGCATTTATATCAGCACGGCAGGGAGAAGACAGGATAAGAACTAAAAATATAGAAATGATTATGACAGGACCATTTATCACCTTTGCCATTAAGAATCCTCCTTTAAATCACCATAATTCAATTCGACATAATTTGGTTTTATCCTTCCTTGATTCTAGCAATGATCACTACAAGCCGCATAAACACAAGTATTATTAAGCAAAATTTATACCTTGACAATATGCCCATAATTAACCGATTATGAAAAGAAGCAGGAATTGAAGCAACAGAAATTGTAAAAGCAATAGGATTCTAATAAACAGGGAAGGTGGAATGGTATAAATGAAGGTACGTGACCGCATGACTTCCAATCTCCTTATTACAACACCTGATAATAATGTTGGTGAGCTATGGCGCTTGATGATCGAGAGAAATCTCAACCGCATACCGGTAGTGGATCGGGGCAAGCTCCTGGCTATAATAACCCGGAGGGACTTTGGCGCGCGTTCTGACCTTAATCTGCGCAGATCATCTCTGGCTACCCGTTTTTTTACAGATGAACAGGAAGAACAGTTAAAAAAAGTCAAGGTAAGGGATATTATCCCCCTTGACCAGCAACTGATAACCATTGTTGATGATGCTTATATCGAGCAGGCCGCCAAGCTATTACGGGATAACAAAATAGGGGGTTTGCCGGTATTGAATGATAATGGCAAACTGGTTGGCATTATTACCCAAAGTGATATTTTTGATGCTTTTCTTGACACTTTAGGGGTTAATCAAAGAGGCAGCCGAATTTGCTTGCGAGTCGGCGATGATCCGGAAACCATGATAAAAGTAGGTACCATACTGGCCAAATATCATACCGAGATCGAAAACCTGGTTAAGATGGAGATAAAGGATGAAAAATCATTGTTGATCATCCGGGTTAATACGCTTGAATCGAGGCCGTTAATAGCAGAAATAAGGGCTGAAGGCTTTATAGTGGAATCAGTTATCGTCAAACAATAGATATAAGAATGGAGCAAAGCCTTGCTCCAATATATTTATTAAGGGAGGGAAAAAACATGAGCAATGAAAATGAGATGGATTCCAGGCGTGTTATGATGTTCAATCCCTATAAATTTTGGAAGAATGTTTACTTTGCCGGTGAAGACTCTTTGAGTTCAATTACCCGCAAGGCCGTTGAAACTAGTAGTTTTGCCAATGGAGTCGATTTTATTCTGAATGCTTATCTGCAATATCTTCGCATGCAAAAAGAAATCACCACGCAAATTACTGATAACATGCCTTTTGCTTCACGCCACGATATGGCCCGGGTTGCTAAACTGGTTATTTCTCTTGAAAACAAGGTTGATCGCATAGAAGATACTTTATTTGATGACTTGGAAGAATTGAAAGAACAGTCGGCTGCCCTGACCGGGCATATGAACGAGCGAAAAGAAGCCGCGGCGGGGCTGGATGACGATGAACTGCAGGAAAGGTTCGACAAGGCACTGGGCACAACCAAAGAACTGCTGACCAAATTATCCGGGATTGAAGAGGCTGTTAACGAAGTAAAGGCTGCTCTGGCAACGATGAATGCACAGGCTAAACCAGCCGCAAGAAAGGGCCGGAAAAGCCCGTCTCAACAGTCGGAATAGGATATAACGAGGCGAAAAGATGTCCTCTGCTTCTTTAAGTGGTCGGGTTCTTATCAACAAAACAGGCGGCGGGTTCTAATTCCCCAAGTCGTTGCAGCGGTGCGGAAGAAAATGCTTCGCAGTTTCTTCCGATGTTTAATGGCAGGAGGTTTTGAAAATGGACGAAATGTTTCAGAATAGTTCACCCAAGGAAATGGGGGAAATTCTTCAGAAAGCTCAAGAGCATTGGCTGCATACCACCTTGAGATGGCAGGAGGTCTTAAACTATGATCCCAAACCGGCTACCGGCTGCTCTCCCAAGGAATCGATATGGAGTAAAAACAAATCTCAACTCTATCATTATCGCACCACTACCGAAAGAAAATACCGGACCCCTATTCTCTTGATTTATGCACTTATCAATAAACCTTACGTGTTGGATTTGACCCCCGGCTCCAGCCTGGTGGAATACTTGGTTAATGAAGGATTTGATGTCTACCTCTTGGATTGGGGAGAGTTCGAATGGGAGGACCGCGATCTGGGTTATGCTGATCTGGTTTACGACTATATTGCCCCATCAGCGAAAAGGGTGGCAAGGTTTGCCCAATCGAGCGATATCAGTATTATTGGCTATTGCATGGGCGGCACCATGTCCACCCTATATGCTGCCCTGTTTGACAAACCCAAGCTAAGAAATCTGGTTTATCTGGCCGCGCCTATTGAATTTAACAAAGCCGGTACCTATGATGTCTGGCTAAAGGCACGCGGCTATGATCCGGACCGGATAGCCGATGCGATGGAACTGATACCCAAGGATTTTATTGATTGGGGCACCCGGATGCTGAATCCCATGGCTAATTATTGGGGTACTTATACCCGGCTATGGAAGACCATAGAAGAAGACAAGCCCATTCATTTTTGGAAGGTACTCAATAAGTGGGCCAGTGATAATATAAACTTTCCGGGAGCCGCTTACCGGGATTGGATAAGGGATTTTTACCAGGGTAACAAGCTCATTAAGAATCAGGTGGTCTTAAGAGGAAGACGGGTGCAATTGCAAAGGATACAGGCAAATATTCTGGCCTTGGTGGGCTTAAGGGATCATATTGTAATGCCGCACCAGACTGCTGCAGCATTGACTTACCTGCGTGGGCACGATAAAACCTATCTGGAATTTCCAGTAGGGCATGGCGGCCTAGTATTGGGAGAAATCGCGCGTGACAAGGTTTTCCCCGAAGTTGCGGCATGGCTGGGGGAACGTTCCGACCTTTGGGAGGAAGAAGAATAAAAGATAGTAAACAAGTAAAAACCCGGCTGAGGCCGGGTTTTTTATGCCATGTGATCGATCGAGCTGGTTACCTTGTTTACATAGGCCATGGTCTCTTTATAGGGCGGGATGCCGCCGTATTTGCGAACTGCTCCGCTGCCCGCGTTGTAGGCGGCCAAGGCGAGAGGAACATTGCCGTTGAACTCATTAATTTTTTCTTTAAGGTAGCGGGTTCCAGCCATGATATTTTGCTCAGCATTAAAAGCATCGGTAACCCCGAGGCTTTTGGCCGTAGCGGGCATAAGCTGCATAAGTCCCATGGCACCACAGGAAGAAACCGCATTGGGATTAAAGGATGACTCCTGTTTGATAACCGCGCTGATTACTTTTTCATCCACACCATAGGTTTGACTAGCCTCTTTGATGATCTCGCTGAAAGGCCGTGCCGGGGTGCTGCTGGTGTTATCGTCAGTGGTAGTGGCAGCCGGGACATGATAGGTTTTAGATGTTTTGGCAGCTACCTTTACCAAACTGCTCTCAATCGCGCTGAGCAGCTTAAGCATATTATATTGTTTGAAGAATCCCGAAAAAAAGCTATCCATACAAACTCCTTCATAGTGCTAATTACATGGTAATTATTATGAAGGGTCTTTGTCAAGAGGGAACAAGGGGAAGGTTCTGCAAGTGGGGACGGTTCTTGCCTTGCGCGACTAGTCGCGCAAGGCAAGAACCGTCCCCACTTGCAGAACCTTCTGGCGCACAGAGTATCAGGAATGCAGTATAATTAAAATATATGGAGTAGGGGAGGGATTATTTGTGGCTATTTCCAAGCTGCTCAACCCGGAAATCGAAGTAAAGATTAAAGGTGCGGGTTCTTATTATCTGCCCGCCGGGATAAGGACTTTAGAGATTCTTGATAAGATAAATATACCCAGTAAATACCCGGTTATGGGGGTAATTATAAATAACAGCCTACGCGACCTGCAGCAAGTTTTGGACAGTTCCTGTGAATTGGAACCGGTAGACCTGAGTAGTGAAATTGGGGTGAGGATAAATACCCGCACTCTGGTTTTTATTCTGGTCAAGGCCAGCCGGGAACTATTTCCCGATAGAAAGCTGATTATCAAGCATTCTCTTTCCAACGGTTTGTACTGCGAATTCCTTGATTCGTCCTGTAGTCAGGATGATATTGAAGCTATTCAAGAACGGATGCTGCAAATTATCCAAGCCAACCAGAATATCAACCGCATGGTAGTATCGAAGGCCGAGGCCGAAAAGATCTTTACCGAGCAGGATCAAACGGATACGGTGAAACTTCTGGAATACCGGGATAAAGAAGAAGTTAACCTTTACGAACTGGATGGTTTCTACGAGTATTTCTACGGCTATATGCTGCCCGCAACCGGGATGGTAAGCCAATTCCGGCTGTTAAACTATAATCCTGGTCTGGTTTTGCAAAGCCCCGAAGCCAAAGCTCCGGGGGAACTGCATCCCTATGTTGAGCAAAGGAAGCTGGCGGTGGTATTCCAGGAGGCCAAGCACTGGGTGAAAATGCTTGATACTCCTCATGTAGCCGCCTTGAACGATATCATTGCCAGGGGAGATATCAGCGACCTTATCCGGGTTAATGAAGCCCTGCATGAAAAAAAGATTGCTTCCATAGCTGATCAAATATGCAATAATCCCAAAATACGTTTGGTATTAATAGCCGGACCTTCCTCCTCCGGCAAGACAACATTTGCCCAACGCTTGATGATTCAACTACGGGTAAATGGCCGCAGGCCGGTATCAGTATCTCTGGACAACTATTTTCTGGATCGTTGTCTAACCCCGCGCGATGATGAGAATGAATATGATTTTGAGTCCATTAAGGCTCTAAAAATCGACCTCTTTAACCAGCACCTGCTCAGTTTGATTAATGGCGAGGAAGTAGAAATACCCTGCTATAGTTTCCAATCTGGGTGTTGCGAAAAAGAGGGCATCAAAGTTAGAGTTCCCCATGGTGAGCCCATAATCATTGAGGGCATTCACGGTTTGAATGACCGATTGACCTGGTGCATACCGGCTGAACAGAAATTCAAAATATATATAAGCGCGTTAACCCAGCTTAACATTGATTACAACAACCGGATACCAACCACCGACAGCCGTTTGATCCGGCGCATCCTGCGGGACAGCCGCACCCGGGGTTACAGTGCTCTGGAGACCATAAAAAGATGGCCATCAGTACGTCGGGGTGAAGAAAAGAATATTTTCCCCTTTCAGGAAAATGCCGATGTGATGTTTAATTCGTCACTGGTATATGAACTGGGAGTGCTCAAACCATTTGTGGAGCCCCTGGTCAGTCAAATTGGGGCGGAACATCGCGAACACGTGGAAGCCCGGCGGCTTTTTAAATTTGCCAGCTATTTTCGACCTATTCCTGTTGGGGATGTGCCCCCCAACTCTATCTTAAGGGAATTTATTGGGGGGAGTTGTTTTTAGACAGGTGATGTTTAAATGATGTATTTTATCGCTGAGTTGGGAAAGGCATCAGGTATTCTCTGGGTAAAGAAGTTCGAGATAGCTTTCATATCATCAGATAAATAGACGTATTTACCATAGCCAAACTGGCCGTATTTAAACTGGCGCTCGCTCTCATCCATCGGCAGGGTGCTTCCCGGGAACACCTCGGCAATAGTATTTTTGGCCCGGGTTGTAAAGCGATGCGAGATTACTTCAAAAGCTATTTTGGATTGTTGGTAATCCTTGAGCATCTCTCCCAAGTGATTAAGCATTTTTTGATATTGATTTTTCCAGCCTTCAAAAAGAATAACCGGTCCAATGATAAAGCCCAGGGGATAGCCTGCCTGGGCTATTTTGCAGGCTGCCTCTATTCTATTGTTTAAATTGGGAGTGATGTGTTCATAGTTGCGAATGATTTGATCAGCATTGATGCTAAAACGGACCGTTGTTTTATTCCCGTGCTGCAATCTGAGCAGTGAATCAACATCGGTAAATTTAGTCACAAACCTGAACCTGCCATAATCCTGTTCAGCAAAAAATCGAATGGTTTGAGCGAGCGATCCGGTATAAGGTTCAACCGGTACCGGATCAGATACTGCGGCGCCTTCAAAGAAGGTCAATTCGGGCTGCCGCTGTACGATGTATTCGACAGTCTGGGCCAGTATTTCATCGAGGTTGACATAAACTCTGATATAAGGGTTTTTACCAAACTGGGTATTCAGGTAGCAGTATTCACAATCTCCTATACACCCGGTTATCAGGGGAAGCTGGTAATGAGCAGATGGCTTGCAGCTCTGAAACTTTAAGGTATTTCTAACGCCTACCACCAGGGTTCTTTTCGCCTCTTGATGAGCTTCTCTAAGGGTCATACTGGATATTTTACCGATTCTTTTACCCTCGGCAAGAATCTCTACCTTGGTATTGGTTTTTGATCTAAACAGCTTCAGCATGTTTTGGGCGGTTGGATATCTTAAGGCTTTTTCTTCAAAAACAACCCGGTGGGGTATAAAAGGCATTATCTTACCTCCATTTTTTTGAATAGGCTTATTTTACGCACAAGCGGATGTTTGTATACCAAAATCGGGTAGCTGGTCCGAAACAAGTAATTGTGATAATCTGCTCCAAGTACAGAGCAATGTAAAAATTGGGTATATTTAAGGTAAAAAGATGAACACAGCTATTTTAACCTGTCTAATTAAAGGATAGGATTATCTTAGAAAGTTTTAGAATCTGGCGAGGTGGTTTAATATGAAGGGTAAAATAATGGTGGTTGATGATGAGGAATCGCTGGTCAGGCTGATTACCTATAATCTAAACAAGGAAGGCTTTAATACCATAGCCGCCTATGACGGTGATGAGGCTTTAAATCTGATTATTCAGGAAAACCCGGATTTGATCATACTTGACTTGATGCTGCCCGGCAAAGACGGCCTGGAAATCTGCCGGGAGCTGCGCAGCCAGAAGATAAGAACGCCTATTATCATGTTGACGGCACGGGATGATGAAATTGATAAAGTCCTGGGTTTGGAGATGGGAGCCGATGATTATGTAACCAAACCCTTCAGCATCAGAGAGCTTAACGCGCGTGTAAAAGCAGTGTTAAGGCGGAATATTGAAACAAGCGAAGATGATAAACAAAGTAAAGATTTAGTAATCGGATCTTTTACCATTAAACCGGAACAATACGAGATTTACCATGATGGCAAATTGTTGGAGTTGACGCTTAAAGAATACGAACTGCTGGAAATCCTGTTGAAAAACCGCGGGCGGGTTTTAAAACGAGATTACCTCTTGCAGGTCTTATGGGATTATGCTGAAGTCGTCAACACCCGGGTACTTGATGTTCACATCAGCAAACTGCGCGACAAGATTGAAGAAGACTCCAAAGAACCAAGGTATATTAAGACCATAAGGGGATTAGGCTACAAATTTGAGGAGAGCAGTCATGTTTAATTCTTTTCGCTGGAAATTGACCGGGACCTATATGATAATCATAGTTATTATCCTTGCTGCTATGGGGATTACTTTATCCTGGACTTTCAAAGATTACTATATGGACAATGTGAAGTCTAACTTAATCTATGAAGCAGTACTGGTTGCGGAAATGACCAGAACATATCACATGGAATCCAGTCCGGAATACTATATGCAGCAAATATGCGATATAGCCGGACGCGACACGGAAAACCGGGTTAGCATAGTGAACGAGGATGGCCTGGTACTGGGCGATTCACAATTTGATCCCAAAACCATGGACCGGCATAACAACCGGCCGGAAATATACCAGGCCTTACAGGGCAAGACCGGGATAGAACTGCGTCTCAGTGATACTGCCAAGGTTCAAATGTTGTATGTTGCGGTACCATTTACGGCAGGTGATATTAAAGGTGCGGTAAGAATAGCCAAGCCTCTTACTCAAGTGGAAGAACTTTATCGCCAGGTATTGCTTATAGTGCTTTTGGCTATATTTTTAATCGGGTTGGTAGCGCTGGCTTTGAGTATCGCTATTGCCAAACGGGTTACCCGCCCCTTGCAGGATCTTACGGCTGGTGTACAGGATATGACCCAGGGAAATCTGAAGCGTAGAATAAATTATCAATCTGAAGATGAAGTAGGTATATTGGCTAATGCGGTCAATCACATGGCCCAGTCTCTGGATAATAGTATTAACGAAATGTCCGAAGTTAACAGCCGCTTGGAAGCCTTGCTGGGTAATACGGTAAATGGGATATTGATGGTTGACCATGAAGGTCGGGTAAATTATGCCAATCCAGTAGCATTTACCTTACTTTCACTTAAAGATAATTATTTAGGCAGGAAACATGTTGAAATCATCGGCAACTATGAACTGCTAGGAATTATAGACAAGGTGAGGGCGGAGCTGAATCCGGTACGACGCAATATTATTCTGCATACCCTGGGAGAAAAGGTTGTGGAGGTAAATGTGCTGCCTTTAAGCAATAACCGGGTATCAGGGGGAGTTTTGGTAGTGCTTAACGACATAAGCGAAATAACCAGGCTGGAGGAAGTACGTAAGGACTTTGTAGCCAATGTCTCCCATGAATTAAAAACTCCGGTAGCAACCATAAGCGGCTTTGCAGAAACCCTCATGAACGAAGGAGACCTTGGTGCCGAGCATGTAAAAGAGTTTTCAATCATAATATATGAAGAATCCCAACGCTTATCACGGATTATTAACCGTCTGCTGGAGCTTTCACGACTGGAATCAGCCCATCAGCAATTGAATTCCCGGCCTATAGATATGAGCGCAGTGATAGAATATGCTATTAATATTGTAAAAAAACGCAGTAATGCTCCTGAATTGACTATATGTTTTACCAAACCTGCGGAGGCGGTTTGCATTGCCGGTGATGAAGATTTGATCGTTCAAATAATGCTAAATCTCCTGGATAATGCCATTAATTACAGTCCTCGGGGGCAGGAAATTAGCGTGAGCCTGGAAGAAAGCAAGGAAGCCATAAAAGTATCGGTTGCCGATAAAGGAGAAGGGATTCCCGAGAAAGATATACCACGAATCTTTGAACGTTTTTACCGGGTTGACAAAGCCCGTTCCAAAAAGACCGGAGGTACAGGCCTGGGTTTATCAATTGTAAAGCACCTGGTGGAAAACCATGGTGGTCGGGTTGGGGTGGAAAGCCAACTCGGACAGGGTTCGGTGTTCTACTTTACACTTCCCAAATAATAAATAAAAAATAACAAGGCGAAAAGACGTCCCCCGCCTCGTTGCAGCAGTGTGTTAAAACTGCTCCGCAGTTTCTTCCGATTTTTAAAATAATTCACTTCGTCAATGCTGTTAGAAAAACCCTATAATATTACGAATAATAATGCTATAATATTTGCAACAAATGGGAGGTGATAATTATGCCCAATATCAAACCAGTGTCTGATTTAAGAAACTACAATGAGGTTTTGCGTGATTGTCAGAATGGAGAACCTGTTTTTCTCACCAAGAACGGTAGAGGAAAATATGTGATTATTGAAATCCAAGAATATGAAAAACAACAGGCAATTATAGAGCTTTTATCTCGACTATCAGAGGCTGAAGCTTTAATTAAAACAGGTGGAGAGTGGCTGTCTCTAGATGAGGTAAAAAGCAGTTTGGGGGTATAGAGATGGGTGCTGAAATACGGTTTAACCCCTTGGCAAACAGCGATTTACAGGGAATTAAGGAATATATCGCTGAGGATAATCCTGATGCCGCTCTCAAAATAATAAGAGATATTATAGCTAAAATCGAAACATTAAAAGCTTTTCCCGAGATGACGCCATTACTATCTTCCAAGATAAAGCAAAAAGGCAAGTATCGTTTCTTAGTTTGTGGCCAATATCTTGTGTTCTATTTCTATGAGGACAACATAGTATCAGTGCAGAGAGTCTTGCATGCAAAACGAAATTTTGCTGCTTTATTTCTTGATGACAATTAATTAGATTTATTTCAATAATATTTATTGAAATAAACCATGAAATCAAATAGAACCTAACTAGCGTCTGCGTAAATGCGGACGTTTTTTTCTTGTTTGGTTAAAAACGATGCGAAAAAATTATCGGATTTATTTTTACAAAATATTTACCTTGTGATTAAACAGTTTTAAATAATATCGGGAACAGCTTTAACATTCAGATGATATCCTCAATAAAGAAAAGGTGCACCAAAAATTTATTAAGGAGGAAAGAAAAAGTGATATCAACATCATTCAGAAGGACTACAAGTTTTTTATTACTCGGTTTCCTATTGTTAGCAGTTGCTTTTGTGAGTGGCTGTGGAACCAAGACCGAGGACCAGGTAAAGGAAGAGGGAGACCAAGCTGCCCAGCAATTAAGCGGTACCTTGACAATTGCCGGCTCCACCTCAGTGCAGCCTTTCAGTGAAGTTCTGGCAGAAAAATTCCGCGAAAAGAATTCCCAGGTCCAGATTAACGTGCAGGGCGGAGGTTCCAGTCAGGGCATAGAAGCAGCCAAATCAGGAGCTGCCGATATCGGTTCCAGTTCCCGCGAATTAAAGGAAGAGGAAAAGCCAGGTCTGGTGGAAAACAAAATAGCCCTGGACGGAATCGCTGTAATCGTTAACTCAGCCAATAAAATAGGCGAGTTGAAAATGGAAGATGTAAAAAACATCTACCTGGGCAACATTAAAAACTGGAAAGAAGTAGGCGGGGAAGATGCTGCTATTACCGTAGTTTGCAGAGAAGCCGGTTCCGGTACCCGGGGTGCGTTTGAAGAAATCGTGATGGAAAAACAGCCCGTTACTGATAAAGTTATTATTCAGAATTCAACCGGTGCGGTGAGAACAACCGTTGCCGGTGATCCGAATGCCATCGGTTTTGTCTCCCTGGCATCGCTTAACAAGGATGTGAAAGGTCTGAAGATTGATGGTATAGAGCCCAGCGTAGAAAATGTTAAAAATTCCAGTTACAAAATATCCCGTCCCTTCCTATACCTGACTAAAGAACAGCCAACCGGCATTGCCAAGGCGTTCATCGATTTTGTTCTAAGCGATGAAGGTCAGCAGGTGATCGTAGATGAAGGTGCGATAGATATTAAATAATCCTATTTAGCCCCCCAAATAATCAGGGATTTAGCCCAAACCCTTTGTAATGACAGAGATTGACTAAGCTGCAGAAGCGAAAACTCTCTGCCAAAAGGAGGGCGAATCTCTGATAATTTATAAAATTAGATAAGGGGAACTGGCGCAGACCATGCTGCTACCAGCCTTCCTCAAATAGATAAAAAGGAGTAGAGGAATACCGCTAGTTTAGACCTTAACCGGCTGAGAGGATGGCTGCCCCTACTCAGGTTAAAGCCCGCTTTACAAGGGAAGGCGGGTTTCTTCATTCGCAAATTAACACTCTGTTTACATTAAATAGAGGAAGTCTTTAAGTTTTTTACCCCTGATGTTAACATTGGCGTGCTATCTTAAGGGTATAACGAGGCGGAAGCTGGTGCGAAATGATTGAGAATTATGTAGAGGACAGCAAAATGATGGGCAGAATATTTGATGGAAAAGAAAGCAAAAAAGGCGCGAAGAATATAAGGTTCAACGCCGAATATATGATTGAAAAATTGCTGATGCTTTGCGCCGGGATTTCCATTTTGGCTATTGTATTAATCGCTCTTTTTATATTGGTAAGGGGAGTCCCCCTGATCGCCAAAACCGGGTTAAATGATTTTTTATTTAACTTAAAATGGGACCCTACCCGTGGCTCGTTTGGGATTGGAACCATGTTCATCGGTTCACTGGTGGTGACCCTGGCATCCATGTTGTGGTCAGTTCCGCTGGGCTTGCTGACCGCTGTATTTATGGCTGAGATAGCTCCGCCCTCGGTGGGGAATTTCATGGCTCGAATGGTGGAATTGCTGGCGGGTATTCCTTCAGTAGTGTATGGCTTTTTTGGCCTGGTGGTTATCGTGCCGCTGATTAGAGAATATCTGGGTGGCAATGGGATGAGTGTATTGGCCGGGGCACTAATTCTGGGTATTATGATCCTGCCAACCCTGATCAACATCTCCCGGGATGCGATAATAGCTGTGCCTCGTGAATATAAGGAAGGTTCACTGGCATTGGGAGCCACCCATTACCAGACCATAAGGAGAGTGATAATGCCCGCAGCCCGCTCAGGTATTATTACCGCCATAGTTTTGGGTATGGGCCGGGCTATAGGTGAGACTATGGCAGTGGTAATGGTAACCGGGAACTCGACAATTATTCCCGATGGACCTCTAACCCCTGTGCGCACCATGACCAGCAACATTGTTCTGGAGATGGGTTATGCTGCTGGAGATCATCAGGCTGCTTTGTTTGCTACCGGAACGGTCTTATTTATTTTTATAGTTGTGCTCAATCTTATTGTGAATATCTCAGCAAAGGCAGGGAGTCAAAATGCTGCAAACTAAGCTTAAAGAGAAAATGATAACCGTATTGTTCTGGCTATCTGCTTTAATCATCGTCGGTATACTAATAGCGGTTATTGGCTATATATTTGTCAAGGGTTTGGCTCATGTAAACCTCGATTTCATTTTGGAGGCTCCCAAAAGAGCGGGGAAGGAAGGCGGAATATCTACAACCATAATCGGTACCTTGTATCTTACCGCGGTGTCTTTGTTTATAGCGGTTCCCCTGGGAGTAGCTACGGCCATCTACCTGGAGGAATATGCCCGGCAGAAAAGCCGGTTTGCTTTTATAGTTAATCTTACTGCAGAAACCCTGGCGGGTATTCCCTCGATAATTTATGGGCTGTTTGGATTTGTGTTTTTCGTAATATTCATGAATATGGGTTGGTCTATAATCTCCGGGGGCTTAACCCTGGCTATTATGATACTACCCACTATTACTCGAACATCCCAGGAGGCAATCCTAAGTGTTCCCGGTGAATATCGCGAAAATAGTCTGGCTTTGGGTGCCAGTAAATGGCAGACCATCAGCAAGATTATTATACCTGCTGCGGTTCCGGGAATACTTACCGGAGTTATTCTTTCCATTGGCCGGGCTATTGGAGAAACTGCGGCGATCATACTTACCGCCGGAAGTTCGCTGGGTATGCCCTTAAGCTTGGCTGACCCCGCCCGGACTATGTCCGTGCATCTGTATATTCTGGCGATGGAAGGCTTGTCGATGGAAAGGGCTTTTGGTACAGCGGTTCTTATTGTAGTACTGGTAATAATTATTAACTACCTGGCCAATTTAAGCCTGCGCAGACTATCGCATTCAAGATAGGTGAGGGTGACAAGGGGACGGGGTTGTTGACAACCTGGTTCCCCAGGTTGTCAACAACCCCGTCCCCTTGTCACCCCAGGAACTAAAAAAGGAAGCAAAAAGAACGTCCCCTGCTTCCAGAACATTGGAGGTGAATTTAATGACCAATCGCATTAAAATAAAAAGCAAGGATATTAATCTGTTTTATCGGGATTTCCAGGCCCTCTACAACATTAACATGGATGTTGAAGAAAATCGGGTCACAGCCTTGATCGGGCCTTCGGGATGCGGCAAATCAACTTTCCTGCGCATTTTGAACCGTTTGAATGAACTCATTGAGGGGACCAGGATTGACGGGCAGGTTTTTATGGATGATTATGCCATCTATGATAAAGAGATAAATGTAGTAGATCTGCGTAAAAAGGTGGGTATGGTATTCCAAAAACCGTCCGTGTTCCCAATGTCCATATATGAAAACGTAGCTTATGGACCCAAAATACACGGCATAAAAGATAGAAGGCGGCTGGATGAAATAGTGGAAAAAAGCCTTAAGGCCGCCAACCTGTGGCAAGAGGTAAGTGACCGCCTGAACTCATCGGCAGCGCGCCTGTCGGGTGGACAGCAGCAGCGCCTGGTTATTGCCCGGGTTTTGGCGGTTGAACCGCAGGTGATTTTAATGGATGAACCAGCATCAGCCCTGGACCCTATATCTACATCCAAACTGGAGGACCTCATAGCTGAATTGAAAAACAATTATACTATTGTTATAGTGACTCATAATATGCAGCAGGCTGCTCGCGTTTCGGACTATACCGGTTTTTTCTTAAATGGCAAGCTGGTGGAATTTAACCGCACTGATGAATTATTTGTTAATCCTCGCGATAAGAGAACTGAAGACTATATTACGGGCAGATTTGGATAGTACACGGTCAACCCTAATAGTGTATATTATTCATCGAGTAAAATTCATGTATGACAAGGCGGAGGATTGAGCAATACTGGACGTATTGTGATTGACGGCAACGCAGTCAGACAGGAATTTGACCGATGAGAATATATATGATTAGAGTTGACAGTGTACGTGAGCAGGGAGGATGAAAAGATGGTAAATGAACCGCTCAGATGTGAGTTGGAAAAATTAAAAGAAGATATTTTAAAAATGGGCCGGCTATTGGAAGACCAGTTATATAAATCAGTCAAGTCTCTGGTGGATAAAAACCTGGAAATGGCCCGGGAAGTAATAAAAAATGATGATTTAGTTGATCAGATGGAACTGGAGATTGAGAGGAAGTCATTGGGGATTTTGGCTTTGAAACAACCGATGGCCGGGGATTTGCGCCTAATCGGCACAGCTCTGCGGATCATTGTGGATATTGAGAGAATGGCGGATCACGCCGAGGATATTGCCCATGTCACTATCGATCTATATGAGCAGACCTATATCAAACCTTTGATCGACATACCCCGCATGGGCAGGACAGTTCAAAATATGGTGGAAACGGCTCTGAATGCTTTTATTAATGAAGATGTGGACCTGGCTATGACTCTCATACCGATGGAAGAAGAAATTGATGGGCTCTATGACCAGATATTCAGGGAACTGCTTTCCTATATGATGCAGGACCCCAAAAACATTCCGCAAGCTACGGCCCTGCTGCTGGTGGCCGGGCATATCGAAAGAATCGGCGATCATGCCACCAACCTGGCTGAGATGGTAGTTTATATGGTGCAGGGCAGCCGTATCGACTTGAACCGGATTGCCAGGAAAGCCAGGCAGGAAAGGGGTCAAGCTCAATCCTGAATATTGGCACCGGGCGCAAGCCCGGTTTTTTTATATCTACCTTTCTGCCTTAATTAATTCAACTTTCGCAGTTGATCGCTTAGTGCGGAAAAGAGACGATTGCTTTGCAATTCTGTCATTGTTATGAAACTAGCGTACTTGTCATTGCGAGGAGCGTAAGCGACGCGGCAATCTTCCCCGGTCATTGCCAATAAATGAAAAATGCTCTGACGCTTTTCGTTTACCGTGGTGCAGCTTTGCTGCATGACTAATTGCGAGCGTAGCGCGGCAATCTATTAGAATCTTCCCAGTCTTTATTAAAGCCATCATCTATTTTCTCTTTAGTTCGCATACTCGTATTGTTATATCCCGCCGCTTGTTTTGTTAAAAGGCCCCCGCTTAAAGAAACGGGAAACATCTTTCCGTCTCGTTATAAGTCAACTGCGAAAGTTTAGTTAATTAACTCTTTTTCACTGAATTTTTAGCTTTGGTTTAACAAAAATTTAATATCCAACCCTTAAACTATAAGCAAGGAAAAAAATGCTAAGTGTATCGGGGGTAGAGAGATTGCCACAAAACACTGGTTTTAAGAATAATTTTTTTAAACTAATGCAAGAATGCTTTAAACCTGCCAAGAAAACCCTGGTGGACAGGACTACCAAATTGCCTACCTTAATATCTATCTTCCCCAAACTAGACCGCTTAATGTCGAACATACCGGTAGGTATGTTATATATTGACCTGGAAGGGTTTAAAGAAATAGAAACCATTTATGGGCGCGCAATTTGCTCTAAAATACTTTATAATTCCGCACTGGTACTGCACAAAATGCGGATCGATTTCTATGGGCAGCGTAATATACTTACAGCCTGCAGCATAGGCGGGGACGATTTTGCGGTTTTTATTGAATCACCTCATGCCATGGACGATTTTGAGGAAGAATACCTGGCTTTAAAAAGGCAAATTGAAAACGGTATAAACGCAGCCAACCAATCTTTAGGACTCAATCAACCATTACACGTACACATGGGATATGTCGACCTGCGCAGAATTCCTGATTATCATATCGAGTCTCTGGTATATAAAGCTCTTAAAGAGGCTACATATATGGCCAAACAATATGATCAAGCCCGTGAGCATGCCAGCTGGCATTTATTGAAAAAAGTATTGGAGCAGAAATCCATTGAAATTCTCTATCAACCCATAGTTTCCTTAAAAAGCGGGGATTGTTTGGGATTCGAGGCTCTATCCCGAGGCCCGGCCGGAACCGCTCTGGAGTCACCGGCTAAAATGTTCAAAGATGCCGAACGTTTTAATTGTCTTATGGAACTTGAAACCCTTTGCCATGATAAAGCGGTTTATAATGCAACGGCTGAGTTGGGGCAGCGTTATCTTTTTTTGAATATAAGCCCGGCCATATTAAGCACCGGCAACTACCATAAAGGATTAAGGAAGGAAATGCGTAGATTATACGGTATGAATTTTAATAATGTGGTACTCGAACTAACGGAACGCAATGGCATAGAGGATTACCAGCACTTTAGGGAGGTCTTGCAATATTACCGCCGGCTGGGTTTTATGATAGCTATTGATGATGCCGGTGCGGGTTACTCAAGTCTGCAGGCTATTGCCGAACTGCAGCCGGAGTTTGTAAAAATCGACATGTCCCTGGTTCAGGGTGTTGATAAGAATCCCACCAAAAAAGCTCTTCTGGAAACCTTTGTTGATTTTTCCTATAAGATTGGAGCCCGTATAATTGGCGAAGGTATAGAAACGGAGGAAGAACTAATAACCCTGGCTGCTATGGGGTGTGATTATGGTCAGGGTTTTCTATTGGCTCGGCCCGGTACCCTGAATCAGGAAATCCAGCCTCATATAAGGGAAAAAATACTGCTCAGCAGCAGAAATGGACACCAATTCCAGAATGAACCCTCCAAAATTGGTGACATAGCCATGTATAACAATTGTATTGCCCCAGAAATGCCTGTTGAAGAGGTAATCGAAATCTTTAATAACAACAAGAGCATAAACGGCATAGTGATTTGCCAGGCCGAAGTTCCTGAGGGATTGATCATGCGCGACCGGCTCTTTGCCCGCCTGGGCAGCCGCTATGGTTATGATCTCTTTATCAGGCGCTCAGTGGAAGATCTTATGGATCACCATCCTCTGATCCTGCCGTGGTTTACTCCCTTGGAAGAAGCCGCCCGCCAGGTTGCTGAACGTTTGGATCAAGGTATTACCGATTATATTGTGGTGACCAGAGAACAACGCTATTCTGGGGTAGTATCAACTGCTAAAATGCTGGATACCATGGCCAAGCTGCAAATTGATCAGGCCAAAGATGCCAATCCGCTTACGGGACTGCCGGGAAACCGCTGCATAACCCGGACCATTTCAGATGCTTTAAGATCAACCTCAGACATCAGTGTATTATATTTTGACCTGGATAATTTTAAAGCATTTAACGATTACTATGGTTTTGCCCAGGGAGATCGGGCTCTGGCCATGCTGGGCCAGTTGCTGGCGGAAACAGTTAAGAACTGGGGCAATAGTGAAGATCTGGTCGGACATATAGGTGGCGATGATTTCGTGATTATAACTACCGGCGACAAAGCTGATTTAATTGCCGCTAATGTAATTGCACGATTCGAGGAGCAGATTACCGAGCTTTATGATCAGTCTTCGCTGGAACAGGGTTATATAATAGCCGCAGACCGCAGGGGAAAAATAAAGCATTATCCTATCATGAGTTTGTCCGTAGCCGGGGTTAGTAACCATGCCAATCATAGCTATGAAAATCATTTGCAGCTTGGCGAAGCAGCGGCGGAGTTGAAGAAAATCGCCAAAGCGCAACAAGGAAGTGCCTACATAAGAGATCCATATGTTAATACAAGGTAACGAGGTGAAAAGATGTGCCCTTAAACAGGTTAATTTGAATATTTATATAAATCAAATTACCGCTTTGCCCCAAGAGATCTTCATAAATCCAAAGATGAAGCTTACGTCGCAATATCTGCAGGGGATGTTCTGATTTTCTAAGCCGTACGGGGATGAAATTGCTCAATCAACCATTGTCTAATTTCGTCGCTTACCCTGATAAATTGAGCCAGGATCTCAGCTTCGTTGCCCTGGACAGTAGCCGGATCGCTGAAACTATGGCGAATTACCTGTCGCCCGGGAAAAAAAGGCAGGACTCATGAGCCTTGTCACAAACAGTTATTGCGTAATCAAACACTTCATTTTTAAACTCCTCGATGCTCTTGGAACGGTGAGCCGACATATCTATATTTATGTCCGCCATAGCTTTCACAGCGAAAGGGTTTACTCTGGAGGGGGAAGTACCGGCACTATAGACGTCAAAAAAATCCCCGTACATGTTTCGCAGCAAACCTTCAGCCATTTGCGAACGGGCTGAATTTTGGGTACAGATAAAAATAACTTTTTCTTTTGGGTTTCTCATGTAATAAATCCTCCTTATTTTTGAATCAAATACGGCAGATTTGTTTTTGGAGCATGATAATCGATAAGCTGATCGCTCAATTCTAAAATACGGTCAAGGGCGTTACCGGTATTAAACGCTTCCATATGCCTGGCGATTTTTTGCAGAGAGTCCGGATTTTCAATAAAGCCAGTGACGGTATCATTGATTTCCTTAAAACTTCGGACCCGTAAAGCAAGTCCGTTATCCACAAGAATTCGGGCATTTTCTTCCTCCTGTCCGGGGATGGCATAAGGTATCAATAGGGGAAGTTTTTTAGCTATGGCTTCAGAACTGGTAATTCCGCCTGGTTTGCTGATAAGCAAATGGGCACTATCCATTAAATCGGAGATATTATTGCAATATCCGTATACTATTATTTCCTTATTCAATGCTAATTTATCGCAACGGGACTCCAGTTCTGTTTTTAAACGATAGTTTTTGCCGCAAACTACCATAATCCTTAAAGGATAGGGGTTATGCAAAAGGATGTTTATAACCCTGACCAGATATTTACTGCCCAGGCTTCCCGCCATTAACAATACTGAAAATCTTTTATCAGCCGAATGATTACTCGCCTGCTTATAGAAATCTCTTTTAATCGGTATTCCAAATGGA
>JAQUXM010000130.1 GCA_028692415.1 Syntrophomonadaceae bacterium
AACAGCAATAAAGTAAGAGTCAAAAATCTTATCTGAAAAGATGTTCCAATACTCCAGATCAATAAAACGCCTAGATCATACAATAATCCGGTAAGAAGCAACTTGCGCAGTTGGGGGCGAATATTAACTAAAACCAATCCCACACCAGCCGACAAACAACCAGTGAAAAAGCCATGAATTAGTTGAATCCAGAGCGGAGTTGCAAGCAATAATAATACCCCTTTTCATTTATTATATAAATTTCGTATGATCTCATATTTCCCTCCTGACAAAAGGAAATACTTTCTAACATTATTCAATATTTACTGGCAAAATGAAACACTAGAATCCATCTTTTTCATCATTAATCTAAGAAAATTGAGTCAACTTGTCTTTTTATGGCGAAAATTTTTTTTGCTTATCAAGAGAAGATTATTCATTCGATATTGACAATAGCGATTATTAAATGTTCTAATAATCCCAGTTATTCCGACTTTTTAACCCATCGTGGCAGGAGGACCGACACTTCGGCACAAGCCAAATTAATAATCCAGATTTAAAAATACATTTGCTTATTCTTAATTGAAAGTTGAGGTTGGTTAAATGAGTAAAATAGCAGGAAGCATTACGGATCTTATTGGCAAAACACCCATGCTGGAATTAAATAATTATAGCAAGCTGAACATGTTACCGGCCAGGTTGATTGCCAAGTTGGAATATTTCAACCCGGCCGGCAGTGTTAAAGATCGCATCGGTTTAGCTATGTTTGATGATGCCGAAGGAAGAGGTTTGATTGATAAAGATACGCTTATTATCGAGCCTACAAGCGGTAATACCGGAATCGGCTTGGCCCTGGTGGCTGCTGCCAGAGGCTACCGCTTGATGATAACCATGCCTGAAACCATGAGCCTTGAACGCCAAATCCTGCTCAAAGCTCTGGGTGCTGAACTTGTCCTCACCCCCGGTGACGAAGGCATGCCAGGCGCAATCCGGGAAGCGGAAGCCATTGCGGCCAGAACATCCAATGCATTTATTCCCCAGCAGTTTAAAAATCCGGCTAATCCAGCCGCTCACCGCCTCACTACGGCAGCAGAGATATGGGAGGATAGTGATGGCCAGGTGGATTTTTTTGTGGCCGGGGTCGGCAGCGGTGGTACGATTACGGGGATGGCAGAAGGCTTAAAGGAAAGGAATCCTAATATCAAGATTATTGCCATAGAGCCTTTTGATTCACCGGTGCTTTCCGGCGGTCAAGCCGGGCCTCATGGCATTCAGGGTATTGGTGCCGGTTTTATACCGGATGTACTAAACCTTGCTCTAATCGATGAAGTATTTAAAGTTAAGAACGAGGAAGCTTATGCAACCTGCCGTTTGTTATCCAAAGCAGAAGGACTTTTGGTAGGTATTTCTTCAGGAGCTGCTGTTTATGCTGCTACCCAGATTGCTAAAAGGCCTGAAAATCAAAATAAAATGATTGTGGCATTAATCGCTGATAGCGGAGAACGCTACCTTTCTACAGTACTCTTCCAGGAAATATAAAGCCAAAGGCTGTATATCCTGGAAGAGTACCAGTCAGTCTGGATTCCACATGTTGCAGGTCTTGCAGCATACCTGCAAGGGCCTTATCGGAATCGCTCGCAAGGATGGCATCAAGGATTAGCTGGTGCTCAGAAAGGATGCGTAAAATCTACAGTAACCTGGAAGCAAGACGAACGCCATGCTGTGTGAAAACTCCCCAATAGGCCAGGTTAATGACCCGAAGTGGAGATCGCATCTGGAATATCACCACTTATATGGCCCACGTACCTAACAATGACCCAATTAAGACCATGAGTGGGGCAGGTAAAATCGCAAAATAGCTTTCACACAGCCGACGCACCCTGCTTCAAAATCCTTTTAGCCATTCATCCAGTTCCCTTTCGCGGTCTGCGCCCAAGGAGAATTCCTTACAGGCAGCAATCTGTCCATCCCTGATATAGAGTACTCTTCTTGCTTTGACAGCAACCCGTGGATCATGGGTAACCGTCATTATGGTCATTCCATCACGATTCAAATCTTCCAGGATAGTAAGTACCTGATCCGTGGCACCGGAATTCAGGGCTCCGGTCGGTTCATCCAAAAACAGGATTTCAGGATTATTGATCATGGCGCGGCAAATGGAAGACCGTTGTAGCTGTCCACCAGAAACTTCCCGGATATCACGCTCTTCGATTCCTTCAATTTCCATCCGCTTCATTAATTCCGATGCCCGTTTCCTTATGCCATCCGCTGATTCTTTTTTGGCTACAAGACCGGGTAGAATAATATTGTCAAAGACGGACAGATTCTTTAGCATCTGTGCATTCTGAAATACAAATCCCATTTTGCTCAGCCGGAATCCGGATAATTCGTCCTCCTGCATTGCGGATATGTTTATTCCTTCAAACAATACCTTGCCGGAACTCAAGCTATCCATCCCGCTGACACTGTAGAGCAGCGTTGATTTACCGGAACCGGAGGCTCCCATAACCGCAATGAAATCGCCCCTTTTGATTTCAAAAGATATGTCATGCAAAACTTTAGTATCTTTAAAGGACTTACTGATCTGTTTAACTTTTATCATGGCTCGACCCCCTATTCCATTATTTGATCTCTGATATGATAGCTTCTGACAACCTTGGTTCCCGCAATCACTGTGATGAAGACTAAAAGCAGCTGCGCTGCCGGGCCAAGCAGATAGGCCGTAACCGGTTCAACTAAGATCGTAATTTTTGATGCACCCATGAAAGAAAGCATCCATCCGAAAATAGCTTCTCCCCAAAGGTTCGCAAGGACCGTTCCGACAACGATTGCCACGAATTGAATCATAAGTATCCGTATTCCGAACTGTATCCTGATGTCCCGATTGGAAAAGCCAATTGCTTTCTTGATTGCGATTGCACTGTGTTCCCTTGCGGTGATAAGCTGCAAAATCATCACGGTAATCAGCATGATTAACAGCAATGATAGTACGATGGCTGCAACTTCCACCAGGCTCATATTATCGGTAATACCGCCAAACGTCTGCGAAACGAACTCACTGATCGGAGTTATTTTACTGTCGGTCAGAATACCTCTCAATTCATCCGTCTTTTCCTGAATGGAGACACCATCGCAGACATCCAAATAAATAATATAGACTTCCACATCATTGTCGTCAAAATCAATGGCTGCTTTGGCAGTCTTGCCACCGTAAGTAATATCCTGATAAATACCGCAGACGGTAAATAAAAGTTCTTCCCCCCGATAGATTACGGTCAGGGAATCGCCAACTTCTTTTCCCAATTCCGAAGCATTCAGATAAGAGAGTGCCATTTCTTTACGGTCATCCGGTGCGCTTCCCTCAAGATACTCCAAGGGGAAAACAGATTCATCACCATTTTCCACACGGCTGTATTCCCATTCCCCATCCGCATTCTGAAACTGTACGTAACCATTCCTGTAAATTGCATATTTCTCAATTTCGGAATCATGCTCCAGATAGGATTGGGCGGCATCTTTTTGTTCCGCCAGTTTCTCGCTGGACTGGATATCAATACGAATATCGCTTTCTCCGACACCCATATAAGTCATGAAAGACGGGTTTTCCATCGTGTTCTTCATATTCATCGGAAGCAGAATCAAGAATGACGAAAATACAAATACCAGAAAGATAACGGAATATTCCTTCCATATGCATTTCAGTTCGCCCAATGCTATCGTAAGATTGCGATGCTTCAAGCCTGCGGAAGGCAGAGCATAATGACCTTGTTTCTTTATCATCTCTTCTCCGCGCATCAGTTCTACAACCGTGCTTTTCAGATTCTGGCGAATGATTCTGCGGCATCCGAGCATTACAATCAGGCTGAGCAGGATTACCCCGATGAAAGGCCATACCCATTTCATCCACTCGCCGCTACCATATCCGCAGTACCTAATAACCGAGGATGAAAAGAAATCTCCGAACGGAATGGCAGCCAGATAAGCGATCACTCCCGCTGCCAGCACAAGTATTATATATTTTATCTGATATAAGCTCTCAATTGCTTTACCCGGGAATCCAATTGCTTTCATTTCTCCGATGGTACAGTTCTCTTCTGCCATGGTTGCCCGAATAATATAAGATAAACACAGGACTGCCATCATTATTAAAAGAATACTGATGGCGATGATTATGAATGCTACCAGGCCATAAGAAAGATTATTTATCATAGTCAGCAGGCTGCCTGTTAGTGCAACACCATTGGAGGGCATACCCGCATCCATATAATCTTTCTCCAAAACCGCCGTAGATGTACCATCCTCTAACAGGAATTCAAAACAGTATTCCCATTCTCCCATGTGAATACTTATTTCATCAAGATCTGCCTGGCTGATTAAGAAACGCTTTGAAGATGCGAGTGCCGCGTTCATCGATGCGTCACGAATGACGGTTGCTACCGTCAGTTCCTTACGGTAATTGTCTTTATGCAATGTAATGACATCTCCGACCTGAATACCAAGCTCCTCCGCATAATAGACAGGAACCCCGATTTCCCCGTCCTTAACTTCAGCAATTTCATTATCCATATCAAGGAGGAAATCAAATCCTTCATTTTGAATAACGAAACCGTTATCCATCAGACACTTTTCCAGCGTTTCATCCTGATAAATAATATTTGCATTGCTGATATCAAGCATCTTGACTATCAGCGAATCCTTAATATAATCACGGGTTTCCACAAAGTTCTCAAACGCTTCTTCATCATACGTTCCCTTATGCATCTGCAGGTATTCGGGCGGCACAGCCAGTTCATTTAACCCATTCAGTGAAGAAATCATTGTACCTGCCACCCTTAAGCCGCCTGCCATCAAAAGAGCCGAAAGGATCAGGAATACCGCCAGGGCAGTTGTAATAACCCGGTTTCTCTTAAAGTCCTTCCGGACAAGGTTCAGCAATAGTTTCATTCTTGCTTATCCTCCTTTCCAACATTTTTACGCTTTTCAGCCTGGAAACAACGATTCCGACCATTGCCAGTGCCATGCCTGCAATTAATATCAGCAGTGCAATTCCTCTTCCCGCACCGGAACCGATCACTTTTCCAATTTCAATCGCGAACAGACTGTTACCGCACATCAACGGCTCAAAAACATAATCAGCAAGGGCTCCGGACAATATATAAGCCAAGATGTAACCCATCTGAGTAATAAAACTTATCAATCCAAAAGCGCGCCCCTGTACTTCATTCGCCAGATTCTTTCGTATCAGGACTTCTGCTCCAATCTGGACAGCCGGCATAAATGCAAACATCATGAATCCGAAGGTTGCAATCAAAAACAGATTTTCCTTAACTCCCATCAGTGCAAAAAATATTCCGCAACCGAACAATCCGCGAGAAAGCATCCTCACATAAGATTTTGCATGCTGCATGCAGCTGATTACGATACTTCCGGCCATTATGCCGAATGCACTGACAGTCGTAAGAATACCGAGCTCTGTTACACCTGCGAAGGCAAGTATGAGCGGCCTAATTAAAATCTGTACGAAACCAAGGCAGAATACTGCGCTTGTCATAATCACAATTATTGCCACAATGCCGCTTTTCCCACGTATTGCAGCAATACCTTCCTTCATTTCCCTGCGAAAGCTCAACCCGGCATCTTCTCTGCGTTTCGTAACCATACCTTTCTTCACAGCCGCAATAGTAAATACCGTTGTAAAGAAAGTAAGAATATCGATAATTATCAGGGTACTGACCGTCGTAATCTGTAACAATAATCCAGCAATAGCCGGGGAAATTAAGATTTTGGCATTGTTTGCGATTTGAACCATTCCCCCCGCCTTGGCAAAATCTTCTTCCGATAATAAATCCGTAATGGTCGCTTTAAATGCCGGTTCCATCAAAGCCCTAAATAACGAACTGACACCTACACCGACGCAGATTACCACTAGTGAAGGATTTGCGCTCATAATGGAGACGAGGCATAAAAGCAACCCAAGGCCGGAAAACAATTCCCCGATAATCATCATCAGCCTTCTGTCATAATGATCCGCCAGGACACCCCCCACCGGAGCCAAAAGAATGGATGGCAGGAATGCGCAAATGCTGACAATGGCTGTTGCCGTAACTGATCCTGTCAATGCCAGTACATAGATGGCAAGGCCAAAGTCCGTTAATCCGCTGCCGATACTTGATATCAACTGACCGGCCACCAGTATCGTAAACCTCTTCATTGCCTTATTCCGGCTTTTTGTTTCCTGGTTTTGTATTTCATCTTGTTGACTCATGTTCCACTCCTTAAATCCTATTAGCCCTACGAATTATTCATACTTTGAACTGTAAATCAGTCTTCCCGTTATTCCCGTACCGACCCGCGGTCGGTACGGGGGCAAAAAAAATTGTATAAAAATATCCTTCCATCTATGACATCTGTCCAAACATCCGTATAAATTCTTTAAGCTCCCCTTCTTTGGTCCCCAGCATTCTCTCTGCGTTACACAAAAATGCCTGTATCTTCCTTGGATAATCCTCCATTTTCCACTCGAAGACATCGCAATCAAACATCATGTGTCCCAAAAGTAAAAAGGATTCTATGCATTCCGTCGGATACTCCGTTTGGAATATATCCCGGTCAATGCCTTCTAAAAAAGGTTCTTGTAAAACCGGAGTCATACGCTTAAGCATGGCCTTTAAATATAACTGTTCCAGCTTGGTATTCTCAACCTTATGAAGTTCTTCCCTAATCTCATCCGATCCTTCAAACTCTGGAGCTTGTGCCATTATCGCCATCATAATACGATTCACCAAAGGAATGGATTTATCCTTAAGAATCATCTCTGCCCTCCTGGCTCCTTCTTCAACAATATCAAGAATAATTGCACCCAGTACTTCTTCCTTGGAAGTAAAATAATAGTAAAAGGTGCCTTTGGCAATGTCCACAATCTTTAGAATATCGTTCACTGAAGTTTGTTCATAACCTTTCTTGACGAATAATTCCCGTGCTGCAACCAGAATCTCTCGTCTTCGCACTTCACCTTCCTTGACAGTTTTCATATCATGCTCCTTTCTATCGACCGTCGGTCGATAGAATAATAATAAGCCCA
>JAQUXM010000019.1 GCA_028692415.1 Syntrophomonadaceae bacterium
CAGCAGCGCGTGGCGATTGCCCGTTCTTTAATAAACCGACCCCGGATGATTCTGGCCGATGAGCCCACCGGTAACCTGGATTCAAGCAACACGCAGTCCGTTTTCTCACTGCTGCGGGATATCAACAGCGACTACCGTACCACCTTCATCATGGTTACCCATGATCTTAATCTGGCCGGCAACGCGGATCGCCTGATTGAATTAAAGGACGGCTTGATTGTCAAGGATACGGTTTATTAAGCAAATAATTAACACCCTTATCGCTTTTGAGCAGCACATAAAACCCATAATCATTTCAAATTGAAAGCGTGGGTACACTCTATTTGCATTTATCGTATAGATGGTCGGTGCTTTATTCTAACTCTACTCAAGTACGTATTTCCTCGCTATAAACAGTAAAAAACAGGTGCCAACCGCCTGATGCGGAGCACCTGTTTTTATATTTACTTTATAATAGGAATTGTTTTCTCTATTGTTCCTGCATCATAAGCACCCTGCTCAGGCCGCCTGGTCTTCTTCTTGCCCAGTTTCCGCAAGTCCTATTTGTTCAAGAACGCCGCCATCCCACGTCATGGTGCTGGTGCAATTATCCACGGTGGAATTATAGGCATAGCCCGCAATGCTGCCTATGCTTCCTTCGTTTCCGCCGCCGGTAATGCTGCCCGAGGCGCTGCAATCTATAATTCTATACAAAGTTGGTTCCGGATTATCCTCTGAATACAACTCTTGATAGAAGCTTCCACCAACCAGCCCACCAACGCGGTTTGTGCTGTTCGACACGGTTATGTTAATGTCAGACGAGCATCTCGTTATCTGTGTAAGGGTATCTATATCATACGTTCCCGTATAGCCTATAAGACCTCCGATCATGGTATTGTTTGCACCTGAAGCCGTAATGGAAACGGTGGCACGGCAGTCTGCAACACTTTCTCCCTCCGGGCAGGCTTGGCCGGCCAGGCCGCCCAGGCCAAAGCAATCATCACCTGTCGCCGTCACCGTTCCTTCTACAGTACAAGAGTCAATCAGCGATTCTCCTTCCTGACCGCCAATTAAAACGCCTGCACAGCAGCCGCCATTGCCCAATACCTCAATATTAGCCACAGCGTCACAGTTGATCAAATCTCCAAATCCGCCGCCGGTAATGCCGCCTATCGCCTGCCAACCTCGCACTGTATTACTGCCGATTAAGCTTACGTTCTCCAGGGTGCATTCCGAAGCTTGATACCCGACCACGCCGCCGCTCAGGAAACACCCAGTTACTTCTAGATTCTCTACCGTCAAATCATATATGTCTCCGATTACGCATCCGAACAAACCTGTCGCCATACCCTCAGGCTTATTAATTGTCACATTGGAGATGGTGTGCCCGTTGCCGTTAAAAGTTCCGGTAAAAGCCACTGCCGGGTTGGGCGTCTCCGCATCTTCCGGCGCGCTGGAGGCCGGCTGGAAGGTACCAATCGGTTCCCAATTCTCATATCCGGAAAGATCGATATCCGCCGTCAGGATAAAGTGCTTGTTCAGGCAGTAGCGTACCCCGTCAAGCTGTTCTGCTGTTGCGATCTGATAAGGATCGGACTCCGTGCCGCTGCCGCCCGTGAAGGCGGTGCTTGCCTCTATGGTAAACAAATTATCAGCATCTTCCCAGCGTACTTTTTCAACTACTTGAGCCCGGAGATCTTGAAATGCCTTTTTTTCTTCAGAGCTTGCAGTATTGTTTTTTACCTTGGTTTTTATGGCGAAAAAGTTATCCGGAAATACCTTGGAAAGTGCCTTAACGGTTAATATCGTGCCACTCTCGCAATCAGTGATCTGATAACTATAATAATCTTCATTATGAGGCCGTTCTTCCAGCTGGTATCTGCCGTCACCCAGTATGGCTTGCAGTGCCACCTCAGTGCCTTCCGAGTTTGGTCCGACTACAGTAAATCGGCTGCGATCAGCAACTGCGCCCGGGCTTAAGACCTCAAGCGCTTCCTGCATAGCCCGATAAGCAAAGGAACCGCAGACACAGACCTTGCCCCCTTCCTCCAAAGCCACATCCGAGTACTGGACCACATAGGTCTGCCCTGCTTCCTGCACTTCAATGTCTCCCATGATCGCATCATTGGCACGAGATGCAATATATAGGGCTATGTTGGCATGTGGCAATAGCGCTCTTTGTCCGGCTTCGGGGTACAGATAAGTTATACCATCCAGGGCGTTAGGTATTTTAGTGCTGGTATAAACGCCTTCACTCAACATAACCGGCATTACTATAACTGTGCAGTCAGGATTATTATTTATTACCTCTTCGACCACGGTTCTTATGCCGGGTGTTCCTGCCCCTACAAATCCGTAGCATACCTGCTTGAATCCGTGTATTTGCTGCAATTTATCCCCTAATGATGCCATCTTTTCTTTCCAGACAGCCAGATTGTCTGGATCAGATGTGCCATGAGCAACCAGAACCACTATTTCTTCCGCAGCATTCTGGCTAAGGCTTTCCACTCTTTCATCGAGAATTTCAGCAATCAGTAAATGATCATCTAAAGCGGAAGTCAATTCCACCGCAGCAGTCATTTGGATTCTTGCCAAACCATCTTCTAGTGCGGCTGCATCGTCTATTGAACCGGGTAAACCGAGCATGTATTTTATTTCTTCCATGTGGCTGGAAGCAGAACAAATGAAAATCGGAACCGCCACAATGCGTTTTACTCCCTTTTCTTCCAGTGCCTGCACGGCCATGGGAATGCTTTCTGTTTCCACATCCAAAAACCCTAATTCCACTGGATAAGGCACTTCAACCTCGGCTACTGATTCGCGTACACTCTGGTTCCATTCTTCACCTGACCCGTGGGCTACAACTAATATTCCGATATCAGCCTGTTCTTCATTAGCATTATCGATACCAAACAGGCATTCGAACATAGCTACCTTATCAGCCGTACTGAATTCATCGCTCATCTGAAACATGGTCGGCATCCAACTGCCGAGCGTTACGCTGTCCGGTTTGTAAGTGCCCAGCGCATCCTTGCTTGCGGCATAGTAGAAATGGACGTGAGCAGGCATGGTGGCCTCATCCATACCCTCGTCAAAGTGGGGTTTGAGCATCGCAATATAGTTCAGCACACCCGCATCGTCATCCGCCTTGAATACATAGGTTGTCTCCCCGGCCAACATTCCCAGGTTGTTGTTGCTCTCTACAAAGGTGTAAGGGTGAGACTCAATGACATTCCCGTCATTGTCACAAAAACTGATGGTCTTGTAATCATTAGCGTATTTCATCTGGTAGATCTGCGTACCGTTATTGGCCGGAGTCGATGCCATATTTGCAAACATGGCCTTCAGAGATTCTCCGTCCGTGACCTGCACGCCAAACATTCCCGCCATCATTTGCGCCATCTCAGAGGAGGCTGCGGCATTCCACAGGTCGCTTAGAGCATCGTCGTTTACATAATTGACCAGCGATTCAAAGCTGCCGCTACCGCGATTTGCCCAAGCGGAAAGATTCTCAAAGCCTTCCGGCTGATCAGCACTTTCGTACATTCTCTCGGTCGTTCCGATCTCGGCTGTACCCTGTACGCCGTCGATCAGGACGTCGGATGTGCAGTCTGCGATGGTGCAGTTCATCGCGCGTCCGGCAATCGTACCCGGAGTGACCGCTCCGATTATTTGACCCTCGGCGTTGCAATTGTTGATGGCAAAGACTGTTTCCATTCCCATGAAGTAAAGTCCCGTGCCTACCAGCCCGCCGATATGCGTGGCGTTGGCCGTGTTCATCACCAATGCGGCCGAACAATTTTCTATTACTGCCGGATTTTCCGGGTCCCCGGTACCCGCATACCCGCATAAGCCGCCGACCGCGTGAGCCGAGTTAGGCGCGGTTACGGTCACGTCCGCCGTACAGCCCGTGATACTTTCGAGATATATGAGACAACCGCCTATACCGCCAAGACCAACAGGCTCGTTGCCCGCGGCGATTATCTCGCCCTTGGCGGAGCAATTCTCAATGCTGCCGCTAAAACCACCACCACCTATGATCAGACCGCCGCATTCGGCCACATCGCACTGGATGATAGGACCGCTGGAAAAGTCATTGTCACCCAGCACGTTAATCGTTACATCTTCAACCGTGCAGTTCTTAACGTCTCCATATCCGCTCCCGCCGAGAATGCCGCCGGTGCAATTGACGCCGGAGATCGTATTTTTACCTTTAAGCGTCAGATTTTCCACCGATCCGAAGTTATAGCCGATGATACCTGCCGTTGCCATGTAGCCGATAACCGAGGCATTTTCCACAGTCAGGTTTTTAATCACAGCACCGGAGGATGCCACACCGAACAAACCAACACCGACAAGGTCCTGGTGGCTTGCGGTCAGGTTGGAGACGCTGTGGCCGTTGCCGTCAAATGTGCCAGAAAAGGCTAGATCGCTAAGACCACCATTTTCGAGAGCCTCATCAAAGGTTCCGATGGGCGTCCAGTTGGTGCAGCCAGAAATATCTATGTCCGCCGTCAGGATAAAGTGCTTGTCCAGATAGTTGCGCACCCGGTCGAGCTGTGCCGCCGTAGCGATTTGGTACGGGGAGGACACAGTACCGTTGCCTCCCGCAAAGGTTGAACTGGAGGATCCTCCTCCTCCTCCGCCGGAACTCGTTCCACTGCTGGCCGAAGGAGTGGTGGCAGCAGGTTTATCGATGATCGTAGCCGCCACATTCGTCGTAGCCGGCGCGTTGCCGTTTATCGAAACACCGTTGGCATTGATCTGCGCCTTGGTAATTGTTCCCTGGTTACTTACGCTAATCTTCGCATTGGCGGTCAGCGTCTCCACTCTGCCGGACACCGTGATTTTTGTGTCCGCCGCGGCCTCCGCCACATTAAGCGTGCTGACAACGCTGTCCTTATCCACATTTAGGACCGCATTTCTGGCGGTTACATCCACCTGTCCGACCTGAGCGTCAACGGCTTTGATTCCTACATCAGCGGTAACGGTGATGCTTGCAAAGGATCCAGTCAGAATAATATCGTCCGTGCCTTTATCCACCAAGACCGCTTCCACGACGGCGCCTTCCGAGCTAACAATGCGAATCGACCCGCCATCCGTCTTTTCCATAATAAGATGCGATATTTGACCGCCCTTAATGTGAATGGAATCGGAACCTCCGCCGCGAACCAGGGTGTTACCTGAAACCGTGACGTTGTTCATGGTTATATCGCCATTTCCGACACCCTCGGCAATGATCAGATCCCCTGAAATTTTCGTGTCTTTAAGCACCGCGCCCGGTGTATTGACAATCGCTGTACCAGATATATTTCCTGTGTATTCCTTGTTTTCATTATATAATTGCTTGACGGAATTATTGAGAATGGTGACAACCTCGGCCCGGGTAATGCCGGCTTTCGGTTTGAATTGGCCATTTGAGCCCTGCACATAGCCGGCACCGGCCATAGCGTTTATATAGCCGGAAGCCCATGGAGAAATCTTCGCGGCATCGAAAAACGCTGTACTGCCTGCCGCTTTTTCCCTTAGTCCCAGTGCCCGCCCCAGCATAACGACGGCTTCCTCGCGGGTAATATTGTCAGCCGGGCGCACCGCATTGCCGTCACCACTGATGACCCCGGCGGCGTTGGCTTTCAAGATGGCATCCGTATAAAAGGCCTGGCCCAAATCGGAAAAGCCATTCTTCGCTTTCGTTTGATAATGCATGACCTTGTCAATGATGACCGCTATTTCTCCCCTGGTAATGGGCTCGTCCGGGCGGAATGCGCCGTCCGCTCCGCATACGATTCCCTGGCCGCTCCATTTTTCGATGGCCGTTTGCCCCCAGTGCCCCTGCACATCGGAAAAGGTTGCATACGCAGCGCCCGGGAACAATGAAACAAGCATGGCCACTGCCAGCAGCAGGCTGAAGAATTTCCTTAATGTCAGCTGCTTGGGATTGCTTAAGTTTTTCTTTAGCACCTTCAATTCCTCCTCGTTTTTAAAGTGGGATACGCATATTTTCCCCTTATTAATTATAGAAGTTAGTATTGACTAACTCTGCTCAAAAAGCGTATTTCTTCGCTCAAAAACCGTTGGTTTTGCTCATTTAAATATATAAAAATGCTGCCCGACATTCCGGCAGCATTATAAAAAGGATATTCCATTTTACTGATTACTAAAGCTTTTTCTCTTTACAAGTTCTCCGGGATTCATGCCATACTTTTTTTTGAAAGCCGCGGCAAAATGGCTGATGTTCCCATAGCCAACCATACCTGCCACCTTACTTACACTTGATTCTCCCTTTTCCAGAAGCAGCAAAGTGGTCTCTAATCTTTTATCAATAATATAAGCATGTACCGGCATTCCGAAAAGAGCTTTAAACCCTTTGGTAAGCTTTGATTCACTCAAATAGACCATCCGGGACAGGTCGACACAGGAGGGAGGGTTTGTCATGTTTTGGTCCAATATCTCACGGGCTCTGAAAATGCAGTCCTTGTCTGTCCGCGAAAGTTTTATGCCTGCGTCCTTTATTATCCCTGTTTGCAGGAGTGCTTCACTTAAATACACAGCCAAAAGTTCCAACAACTTGCCTTCGGTATACATATTCAGCAGGGCATCTTTATAGGGGCAACTCAGCATCTGCTGCAAAATAACCTGTACTGAAGGGGTAATAGAATATTTTTTAAAGCAGTCACAGCACGATCCTATTACAGAGCAGTTCACTTCTTTCCCGTATTCCCATACCATTTCATAAAACCTGTATATGGGGATTCTTATTCTTATGAATTCAAATTCACGATCCGAAGGGTAACAGCTACGCTCAATGCCGTTTCTGCTATTGGATATAAAACTTTCACCCTTATTGATTTGCAGTTGTTTGCAGGCATTCTGCCATTCCCATTCCCATTCGATTCCTTCTTTCAAGCAAAAGCATATGTCGATATTTGAAGCATCCGTTTTTCCTATAACATCCGTATCACGCTTGTAGCACATCCGGAATTCGGAAACGATAATGCCTTGGTGGGTGCTGATCTGTCTGAAGTAACCACGGCCTATTTCTTCGGGAATTAAAAACTCGTATCTTTGGGGGCTGATTTGAGACATCCTGGAATAAGCATTGCAAATAGACTGATTACCCGATAATAGACCGCGTTCATTATCATGTTTGGTTTCCATATCAGATTCGTTTATAATTTTTTGTTTAGAAATTACGCTAATATTTGTCATAATATATTCCTCAAAATATATGGTTCCGTCAGACATGTAAAATCTCTTATTCTCACATCTTTCTTGCAATATCTACGTCCATTAGTCCCTTAAACATATTTACGGTTTGTTTGTATACGCTGGTAAAAACTGCTCTTAAAGCGGCCTCACTGACTTCACCCTGCTTCAGTCCATAATCGCATCCCTTTAATTGATTTGGCAACCACGATACGATTATTTCCTTTGGGCCGGTATTTTCATGGGTTATCCCATCTGATATGCACATAAATACGCCTCCCGGGTTTAATGCAGCAAATATTTTCTTGATAATAATATCCATCTTCTCTTTGGCAAAATTAAGTGATCCAATCGACATAATGAAGTCATATCCCTCACCTATGTAATCGTTAATATAGTCGCCGCTAATTATCTCAATCCTATCCTCCAGACCATATTCCTGAATACAGTTTTCAATTGTCTTAGGCATTTGCGGTAAATCAAAAATATTCCCCTTCATTTCAGGATGCTCTTTAAACAACTGCTATACCCAACAGCAGCCCCACCTCCTAAATCAAGCATTTTTATAAAGGCACCGATAAAGGTGCTTTTATTGATATTATATTGATATTGATAATTATTATCAATATCAATTGTAATGACACCACTTTTCAATTGTCAATTAATATTTATTTAAAAGATAGATATCTGAACCACGATCTGGGCCCCGGTAATAAAAATGCCGAAAATGAATTCCATTTTCATGGACATTTTCACCATCAGGCGCAGGGCATTGAAATGTCTTTCGACGGATCGATGCTTTCGATACCTGCAATCAATTTCAAAGACTTAAAATGTCAGTTCCCTGTTAACAGTTAGATTTCAGCAAATATGTCTGCGAGCGAGATTTCCAGCCCCGCAAAAGCACTTGATTCTATGGTCTCTCCCTCCCCCAAGCTTGTTAAACCTTCGATATCTCTTTCCGGGGAAAAGGAGTACTGTAAAATACTCTTGTTTTCGAGATTTACCACCCAGTATTCCTTAATGCCGCTTTTCATGTAGAGACTTAATTTAATAGCCATATCCTTGCCTCTATTAGATGGTGACAATACTTCAACCACAAGTGTTGGTATGCCCTCATATTTATTGGCATCGTTGACCTTATCCAGATCACAGACAACAACAACATCCGGCTGGACGACATTGGGATCTTCTTCAAACTTGGTCGCAAATCCAAAAAGCCTCACATCCAAAGGCCCGGTTAATGAGCGGCAAGGCTTTCCTTTAAAATAGTTATAAAAATGACCCGCTATTTCGTTAACTACAATTTGATGTTTAAAACTTGGTGAAGCCAGGAGATAAATCTCTCCATCGATAAGCTCATATCTCTGGTCAGATGAATCGACCAGCTCCATGTATTCTTCATAGCTGATTTTTTTAGTAGTTTTATAACCTCTGGCTTCTTCGTGAATCAGAAAATGATCAGGTTCATTGTAGCGAATCAGTTTGGCCACGTTTTTTCCGTTTTTAGTAATAATGATATCTTCCTTCTCAACCAGGGAAAGATATTTTCCAAAAGCATTCTGCAAATCCGTGGTATTGACATGCATAAGATCACCCCCCTCCTTGTTTTAGCTAATATTTTATAGCATTTTAGCTATATATTCAATAATATTAGCTAGCCGGGGCAGGTTTTATATTTTCCGGTTAAGGTAAACCGTCAACCGCCACCAATCTTAAGCTTTCTACTATTTTCTAATCTTCAGTTACCCCTCGAGAACACTATAACTATTTTTATATTATTTCGATTTTAATAATTTACATTTAATTTATACTAATTGTGTCAACATTTACCGATTCTTCATACTCAAATTCCAAATTCCTAACTCCTTCACCAATGTACAAATGTAGACCTTCGTCGTCACATAATTCTCTTATTACCTGAACAAAGTGCTTCTTCGTACCAAATTCTATGCTTTTTATTCCTCGGATACCATTGGGGTGTACATAGTCTTTGGGTGGTCGTACGTCAATGTTAAATTTACATCCAGCTGTTTTCACCTATAGGTGTCCCTTATTGCAGGAAGGGGTCGTGCATGAGCTCTTCATGAATACCTTTCTCCACAGCCCACGCCTACATCCCAAAATCGTACTAATTTTGATATTGGGTCTTTAACATCGATGAAAAAATTCCTGGTTTTTCTTTTAATTCCGAAGGTGTGCCGATTTCGGCGATAGCACCGTCTTTAATAACCACAATTTTATCAGCTCCTGAAACTGTTCGCATACGGTGAGCAATAATCAAAACGGTCTTGTTTTGTATAAGCGCGCTGAGTGCGCTTTGAATTTTAGTCTCATTTTCCGCATCAAGAGATGCGGTAGCCTCGTCAAGCAGGATAATCGGAGCGTCTTTTAGTATTGCTCTGGCAATGGATATACGCTGTCTCTCGCCTCCCGATAATCTTTCTCCGTTTTCTCCGATCAAGGTATCGTATCCCAGCGGAAGCTTTTTAACGAACTCATCGCATTGAGCCAGCTGCGCAGCCTTCATTACTACTTCATCAGATGCGTCTTTCTTGCCCAGACGAATATTTTCCATAACGCTCGAATTAAACAGCGTAACATCCTGAAAAACGATTGAAAAATTATTCAGCAGGGTCTCGGGATCAACCCGGGAGATATCCTCTCCGCCCAGGGTAATAACGCCTCTATCTATATCCCAGAAGCGCGCCGACAGCTTGGCTACCGTGCTTTTTCCTCCGCCTGAAGGGCCAACCAGCGCAGTCACGTCCCCTTGCTTGGCGGTAAAGCTTACATTCTTTAATGTTTGCACACCCTCTTGATATGAAAAGTCCACGTGATTGAATTCGATATCGTAGTTTTTCGGGCGAAACTCGGTTTTCCCCTCTTGTCTTGGCATTTCATCCATCTCTTTCATACGGTCTATCCGTACATTGAGATATATAAGTTCTGCAAAGTTGTTCAAGGTATCAATAATCGGATTATAAATGCGTGCTGTAACTACAAGAAAAACAAGGTAAGTAAAAATACTTATAGAACCTGTTGACAAAAGATAAGCGCCAAATAATATAACACTTGGCAGTCCCAGATTTAAGATTACATGAGACAGATTGAGAAACGCGCCTATCAAAAGCTCTCCTTTGATCAAAAACTTTTCGTAATTGTCCAGCTTGGAGTTCAAAGCATCTGAAAAGGCCTCTTCTCTGTTATAGGATTTTATTTCATAAGCTGAGTCAAGCTCCTCTTGAATATTGTCTGAAATATCTCTTTTCATATTATAAGTCTTGGCATGCACACTGTTTTGAAACTTTCTCGACAGATAAAATACCAGAACTGCGACCGGTACTACCCAAAATACAGCCAGAGACAGCTTCCAGTTGTAAAAAAACATCATTACTCCCATTATCATAAGAGTCAATACTGATGCATAAATTTGAGGAACTGAATGGGAAAAGAGCAGCTCTATCTGGGTAGTATCTTCCATTATGGTTGAGCTTAAATCAGCAATATCCTTTTTGCCGAAAAAAGCCAAAGGCAGCTTTCTTAATGTTTCAGCCAGACTGATCCGTCTTCGGGCGCTTTCTTCGTAAATTTTGGTATAGGCCGAGTCGTATTGAAAATACGCGATAACCAACATCACCAGGAAAAAAGCCGCAGACATAATAACGTAATAGAGAATGCTATTTTCCGGGTTGTTTGAAGGATTTAACAGTAAATCCATGTATTCATCTAAAAATTTAAAGCCGAGGACTACCGGAATCATAAAGCTAAGGTCCATTACTACCGTCCAAATAATTGAGCGCAAAAGGTCTTGGGCGCCTTTTTCAGACATAGCGTATTTATTTTGAAAATATTTAATCATTTTGCCCTCCTTTGTTTACAGTATCTTTAGCGACTATTTTCCAGGCGGCGGATTTTTGGTATTCATCCCACATAGCTTTGTATAAGCCGCCTTTATCCAGCAGCTCCGCATGGGTTCCTTCTTCCGCAATTTTCCCATTTTCTATAACCAGGATTTTGTCGACATTTTGTACGCTGTTAAGACGGTGCGCAATCATAAGCGTTGTTTTGCCACGACTGAGCTCTTTCAGGGCTTTTTGAATTAAATGCTCATTTTCAGGATCAGCAAAGGCAGTTGCTTCATCTAAAAGCACGATCGGCGCATTCTTTACAATGGCCCGGGCCAGCGCGATTCTTTGCTGTTCTCCTCCTGAGAGGTAGGTCCCTTTGGAGCCTATTACCGTATCAATTCCATCCGGAAGGTTGTCTATAATTTCTCTTGACTGCGAAAAATCAATAGCTTTATTTATTTCTTCTTCTCCGGCGTTTTCTTTGCCAAAGACGATATTCTCTCTTAATGAACCCTTAAACAGCCTGGTATTCTGAAAAACGAAGGAGATATTGTTCATCAGTTCCTTTTTGGGTATATCCCGGACATTTATTCCTCCGACCAATACTTCGCCTTCATCTGCATCCCAAAAGCGAGCGGCCAGCCGGGCAATTGTCGTTTTTCCCCCTCCCGAAGCTCCGACCAGGGCGATCGTTTCGCCTTCGTTTAACTTAAAGCTGATTTTATCGATGGCGAGTTTGTCGGTGCCTTCATATGAAAACACTACATTCTTAAACTCCAGGCTGTGGTCTTTGATATTCTTTATATTTTCGCTATAGCTCATGCCCGGATAGTCTAAAAGATTATCCAGTCTGTCAATTGCTTGCTCGGCAATCATAGTATTCTGCTGAAAATACATCGATTTCATTAAAAGCATCGTAAAAATTGGAGATATAAGAAGGTAAAAGATGAAGTCGGCCAGCACCAGCGGGAGATTTCCTCCTCTGCCGATTAAAAAGATACCCATTGGAATTAAAAAGAAGGCGGCGGCTTGCATAATTGCGCTATAAAATGACATCGGTTTCCGCCAGAGAACCGTATACGCGTGAACCATCTCTTTATATTTGATTATGCTGTCATAGAATCGTTTAAAAGAAAATATGGATTGACCGAATGTTTTTACAACCGGAATGCCGCGGACATACTCCACGGATTCTGAGCTCATTTCCTCCAGAGAATCAAAATACATTTTTTGAAATTTCTGGCCTTCAGTGCTCCTCATGAAACTCATGGTTATGAAACCCATAATAATTGGAACCATAGAAGCCAGACCCATTCTCCACTCTATGATAAAAATCAGCGCGATCAGAATAATGGGGGAAACGATGCTGCCTGCCATATCCGGAAGCTGGTGGGCTAAAAACGAATGTGTTGTTCCCGCTCCGTCGTTGACAATCTTGCGTATTTTCCCGCTGGCATGCTGATCAAAAAAACCTAAGGGCATAGATAATATTTTTTTCATACCCACTTTCTGCAAGCCGACCTCGACGCGAAAGGCTGCCAGATGTGAGCTCGTAAGCGCGCCAAAATATACCACTATTCCTGCTATGGCGCTGGCAAAGGCAAGCCACGCATAGAAACTGACATTTGAAATATCAATCGCTTGCGGAGTTGATAAAATATCACGTGTTATATACCATACCAGCACAAAAGGCAAGATGTTAAGAACTGCGGAAATTCCTGACAATACTAATGACAAAGGCAGAAGTACTTTCTTATTGCCCATATAAGGCGTGAATCTTTTTAAAACAAATGTTTTTTTCTCTTTTGGCATACTGTTTTTCCTCCAATATCAAATATGTCTAATTATAGTTAGTTTTCACTAACTTAGTTGCTAAAAAATACTCGATAAAACTATACTTAACTTATCTACAAATCTATTTAACACTCTTTATTTTCCCTCCCCTCAATATACAGAACAATTATGAACAGTATCTCATCCCGATGTCTTACTTATATACTATTATGTTAGTAATGATAATCATTATCAACCCCTTCAAGGCGTTGTAATGCCCCGGCAAGTATTTCTGGTGATATACTTGCCACTGTACATAGGTTTGTTAGGATTAGCTCTATCATTTATAATTTGTCTCTAGTGCTAATGCTTTGCAGTTTGGCATTTTTTAATATCTATTTGATATTTATGTCTTGCTTGTAAAACTAAACTTTCCTCCCAGGTCATCCAACAGGGAATAAAAGACCGGTACAACAAATAAAGTCAACAGAGTTGAGGAAATCAGACCGCCGATAATAGCATGCGCCATGGGGGCACGGAATCCTCCCCCTATTTCCAGGTTCAGAGCAACGGGCAGCATCCCCATGATCATCGCCAATGTAGTCATCATAATAGGACGAAAGCGAACCAGACCGGCCTCCCTTAAGGCCAGATGTTTTTCTATTCCTTGAGCACGTTGCTGTTTGGTGAAATCCACCAGTAATATAGCATTCTTGGTAACCAATCCCATCAGCATGATTATACCGATCATGGCCACCACGGAAATATCGCTTCCGGCCACCAAGAGTCCGGCGATTGCACCAATAACAGCCATAGGCAGGGCAAGTAAGATAGAAAGCGGGTCTATGTAGCTTTCAAACTGGGCGGCCAGTATAAAGAAGATGAATAGTATTCCTAAAATAAGAGCTATTAACAAAGAAGCAAAGCTGTTGGCCATGTCTTCCGACTCCCCACCCATGTCTATCCGATATCCATCGGGAAGATTAATCCCTTTTATTTTTTCGTTGAAAATTTTATTGAATTCCCCGGAAGAAATTCCATCCAGGTTGGCCGAAATAAATACTTCCCGGCTCTTGTCAAAACGCTGAATCTCGCTGGAACCCGTGACAAAAACTGCTTTACTGACCTGCCCCAGAGCAACCGGAACCGGATTGGAATCCGTTTCCGGATACTGCCCTAAAAGGTAAACCCGGTCAAGATCTTTAACATCTCTGCGGTCTTTATCACCCAGACGCAGTCGTATATCCACCCGGTCATTTTCATCGTTGAACTGACTGACGACTGTACCGTTGAAGAGGGTATTCAGCGTTAATCCCGTTTGCGCGGTACTAATCCCCAGATCGGCTGCCGCCTTTTGGTCTATTTCCACATTAAGTTCCGGTTTTCCCGGCCGGTAAGAAGAACTAAGATCAACAACCCCGGGTATATCTTCCAATACACGCTCGATTTTTCTTCCATAGACCTGCAGTTCCTGCATATTATCACCCAATAGCCTGAGTCCAACCGGTTTTCCCTGAGAAGTGCCGGTCTCGGCCAACAGCGATGCCTGTATGCCGGGAATTTTTTGCAGCTCCCGGCGCAGGTCCTTAATCACACTTTGCTGATCCCGTTCACGTTCCTGATGAGCACGCAGGTTTACCTGTATTTTTATCTGTGAAGTTGTTACCGTGTTGTATATGCTTTCAACATCCGGATCTCCCTTTATCAGTTTTTCTATATCCCGGTTTATTTTACCGACTGCCTCCAGGTCAAGTCCGGCATCCAGATCTACGGTAAGATTCATCTGGCCCAGGTCAGCCGTTGGTAAGAGCGAAGAACCAAGCAGCGGAACCAGCATGATACTGGCGACGAATAAGCCAAAAGCAATAATGAGGGTAAAAGCTCTCCTTTGCAAGGCCTTTCCCAGCATTCGGGAATACCATTCAGCCAGTGCGTCAAACCTTTCATTAAAGCGTTTAATCCACGTTGCGGGCCAACGCCTGGCTACAAATTCTTCGTTGCTGAGATAGCGGGAAGATAAAAGGGGCACCAGGGTAAAAGATACCAATAAGGATACCAGCACACAAACTGCCACCGTAATACCGAACTCTTTCAAGAATTCTCCAATAAACCCCTCGGCCAGTCCCACCGGCAGAAAGGCGGCAACCAGGGTCATAGTAGTAGCCGTAACCGCCAGTCCGATCTCTGCCGTTCCTTCCCGGGCTGCCTGCACAGGCGTTTTGCCCATTTTGAGATGCCGGTAAATATTTTCAATAACAACTATGGCATCATCAATTAAAAGTCCTACCGAAATCGATAAAGCCAACATGCTCATAGTGTTGAGGGTAAATCCCAGGAGGCGCATGGCAAAAAACGAGGATATAATTGAGGTGGGTATGGCCAGGGCTCCTATGGCAGTACTCCTCCAGTTTTTCAGGAACAGGAAAATAACCAGAACAGCCAGTATTCCCCCTTCTACCAGGGTTTTTTCCACCCCGTCCAGATTATTCCTGATACGTACCGAGTTGTCACGTATTACATTTACTTCAACACCTTCCGGCAGTTCCAGTTTTATTCTTTCTACGGTTTTTTTAACCTGGTCGGCAACTACAACTGTATTGCACCCCGATTTCTTTATAATCTCCAGGCCAATAGTCGGTTTTTCCTGATATCTGGCTATGTTTTCCTTATCTTTTATCCCGTCAACCACCTCGGCAATATCTTCTACATACAATTGTACGCCGTCACGGCGGGCAACCGGGATCTTCCTTAACTCTTTCATCCGGTCAACTTCACCGGTTGTTCTCAATATTAACTGTTTTCCTTGCATATTGAGTTTTCCAGCCGGGATATCCAGGTTTTCGCTTTGCAGGCTTTCCGTAATTTCAAATACGGTTAGCTGGTGAGCTGCAACTTTATCCAGGTCAAGCTGGATCTGAATTTCTCTTTCCTCTGCGCCATATATTTCAACATCGCCCACCCCGTTGATGGTCTGTAAACGGGGTTTTAAGAGATCTTCGGCCACTTCGGTCATTTCCCGCAAAGACCGGTCCCCGGTAAGCGCCAGGGTTACCGTCGGTATGGCATTGGGATCAAAGATCTCCACCACCGGTTCTTCAATATCTTCCGGAAACTCGGAACGCATAGCGGCAATTTTGTCGCGCACATTCAGAGCCGCTTCTTCTACCGGTGTTTCCATGGTGAATTCCACCCACACCAGCGCAACGCCTTCATTGCAAATAGTATAAATGTGTTTGACCCCCGAGATCTGACCCACTGCTTCTTCAATCTTTTCCCCGACATTGCTTGCTACCTGTTCCGGCGAAGAACCCGGCTGCGCCACAGTAACAGAAACATAAGGCAGTTCCATTTTCGGCCAGTCATTGATATTCAGTTCCATATAGCCGACAATACCCAGAACCAGGAGAGCCAGTATTGCCACGGTTACCAAAACCGGCCTTTTTAAACTCAAATTGCTTAGAAACATATAGCCCTCCACTTACCTGCAAATTTCGATTAAGTCCCCGTCTTTCAGGTTATTAACATTGGAAATAATAATCTGCTGATCTTTTTCCAGCCCGGATGTAACTTCCACCATGTTTTCAAGCATTGAAGCCGTTTTTACTTCTTGCTGCCTGGCCTTTTGTCCTTCCACAATAAAAACATACTGCCGGCCCGACTGTCCGATTACAGAATTAGCCGGAACCGCCATTACTTTACTTGTTACTCCGGTTTTGATTTCTGCAGTCGCAAACATCCCCGGCTTCAACAATGCTTCCTCATTCTTTACCTTGATCTTTACGGCGAAAACCCGAGCAGACGAATTTCCGACCGGATTAACGGCAGCTACTGTCCCCATAAATTCGTGATTATTCAGGCCGGGGACATTTATCATGGCTTCCTGCCCTTTTTCCACCCGGGCCACGTCCTTTTGTTTAATATTGGTCACTACATAAACAGAAGATATGTCAACTACTCTCATCAGTTCCGATCCTGGATTCACTATTTCACCTGTATGAATATTACAATTCGCGACCAGCCCTGCAAAGGGAGCAGTAATTGTGGTGTTGTTTAAAACCTCGCGGGCGCTTGATACTGCAGCATGAGCAGCCTTCACATCAGCCCGGGCAACTCGCAGGGCAATATCGGTATCATCATATGTGCTTTCAGACACTGCCCCCTGTGCATAAAGTTCCCGGCATCTTTCATAATCCAATTCAGATTTATGCAATCCTGCCTCGGCCTTTTCCAATGCTGCTTCAGCAACAGCCAGGGCATTCTGATAATCTATCTGTTGAAGCATTACCAGCGCCTGTCCCTCATTAACAAATGTGCCGTTCTCAACTATTACACTTTCTGCTTTAGCCGCAATTTTGGCACTGACGGAAGCTTCCTGAAAAGATACAATGTCCCCGTTTAAGATAATGCCTTCTTCCTTTTCCAGCACTTTGCCTTTCTGAACAACCACCGGCTGCAACTGTTCCGACAAAGCCTCTTTTTCTTCCTTATTAAAATCAGCCTTTTCTAAAGCCATAGCCACCAATAAGATAAGGAAAATCAGGATAAGCCACCATTTCCACTTGTTCTTCATATTGTTATTCACCTCTCCTCAAGCACCTCTTTCGCTCTTATGTTTTGATCTCAACTGGCATCATGAGAGTTCAAAACTGCGACAAGTATACTTCATTATTACGGTATTGATTATCATTATCAACTCAGAGAGGTATTATTATTACCCTGCCAGGTATTACAACCTTTGAGTTTATCTATATATCCTTTTCAAGCTCGTCATGGGTTCCCCTTTCGACGATCCTGCCACCATCGATCACCGGGATTGGATCTTTCGTAAAGCAATTCCTTTAAAAACACTTATGAATAGTGAGCCATATATTAAACATGACTTAATCCGCATTCAGCCATCTGCAGGATAATAAAGGCAATAACAAAACTTGTTGATAAAACATATCGAAATTGGTAGAGTGCCTACATTCATGGGGGAGTAGTTGGCGTATTTTACGTTGCAAGTCAACACGCTGACCGATTAAAGGTCTGGCTTGCATTAAACAACGAGACTCATGTACTGCATGTGCTGTACATGAGTCCGTTACAAAGACTTCACGATCAGGTGCCGTATATGGGACCTGATTTTTTGTGGGGTGTAAAACATGAGCTGGTTGGAATGGTTATTGATTGCCGCCGGACTCTCTATGGACGCTTTTGCAGTATCTTTAGGAAAAGGTTTGAAGATGAATAAACTGAACCTGAGATACTCGGTTATTATTGCTCTGTTTTTTGGAGGATTTCAGGCGGTGATGCCGCTTTTAGGTTGGTTGCTGGGAAAACAATTTGAGATCTACATCAGAAGCATTGATCATTGGATTGCCCTTATATTGTCCTGCGCCAATAATCAAAACCGCTATTGATTATCATTTTCAACCCGCAACGGTATCTTTATTACCCCTGGAGGTATTCCAATAAGTACCAGAGCAAAGGAAGCAAGAAGAAGGTCCCGTTGCTTCATTTAGGTTTTGCTACCATAAAGACAAGGGGAAAAGAGGCCTTAATTATTTTTATATCAACTATCTCATAAGCGTTTCTTTCCATAAATAGATTGTAACTCTGCCAGTTCCATTTATGATAGGCGCGGAAGCCGCTCAGGGACATAAGACGGGAAAATATTGCCGCCTTTATATTTCCGGCATGTATGTAGGTAGGCGCAATCAGTCTGCCATCCGGCTTTAGAACCCTTTTTATCTCTGCCAGGGCCTTTTCCGGCTCCGGCATGATATGCAGGGTATTGGCAATAATGACCGCATCAAAGCTGTCCGGATCATATTGAAGATTACAGGCGTCCTGCACCATAAACCGTACCTTGACGCCTGCCCGCTCAGCCTTTTTCTGCGCTATGGCCACCATTTCCGGGGCAAAGTCGATACCTTCAATATTCTTAATCCGCTCAGCCAGACCCAGGCTAATAATACCTGTGCCGCAAGCCACCTCCAGTACCCGATCCTCCGGGTCAAGCAAGCGGGCCGTCCGTTCGATAATCTCACTATAGGCGATCTGGTCTTTTTTTATAAAACGATCATAGATCTTGGAGAAACGGTCCCAAACGTCTTCTTCTTTTCTCGCCACAGTGTTTTCCTCTTTTCCATTCCATATACTGGCATGGCCGCAATGATTGCCAATGCCGCCGCTGCATTCCTTCTTTTTTCTAACTTAAATTCCCCCGCACGTTCTCATGACCGGTTAAAACATGATTATTAGATAAAGAAAAACCAGGGCTTTACAGTCCCGGCATTTATTAAATTATATTAGCCATAATACCAAATTATCTTGGCATTTTTTCGCAGTACTATTCTACCTTGTCTCCGGCGTTTGGACCCGGAGTAGTCAGGTAAATCGAATCTACATCAATGATTATTGCTCCTTGGGGAGTCATTTTACCTTTAACCATTTCTAGCGCAGTATCAAAATTAGCTCCCGCAGTTTCTATTTTGGCAAGCCCTTTAAACTGATAACCGGTAGAGTCCTTCCAAGCAGAAACCGTTACTTGAGGATTAACCTCGATATTGGCGACGGTCTTTTTCATAAAGTTGTTCACCAGCATAAGCTGGCTGTCGTTTAAGACCTTGGCATAGTGAATCGGCACTGCATTAGGAATCCCATTGGCATCTGCCGTTCCCAGCACCCATATTGTACTGCCGAGCAAAGTCTTCATGTCTTCATTGATTTTTCCCATATTATATTTTACCTCCCTTAATAAACTTAGTATTTACGGGCTTATTATACATCAAATTATGGGCATAAGTCCATATGAGGGAAAAGCCGGGAGTCCTTTAAGCCTCGGAAGAAAGTACGGAGCAGTTTCTTCCGCACCGCTGCAACGAGGGCGAGGGATTAGAACCGCCGCCTGTTTTGTTAATACGAACCCGGCCGTTTAAATAAGCTTGGGCATCTTTTCGCCTCGTTATAAGCTTCTGCCTCTACCTTTGCCCTTGCAAGTGCCACTGCCTTTGCCACCGCCACATCCCCGGCCGCTGTTTTTCCCTGATCCCGAGCCCTTCCCAATGCCTCTGCCCATAGCTCTACTGTTTTCTATTTTTCCATCTTTTTTAAAAAGCGAATCAATGCTATTCAATATTTTTTGTATCGTGTTCTGGGCAGGTTTTGGGGCAGGGGGAATGGACTCGCGGGGAGAATAATTTTCCTGTTTCGCGGCCACGGGAGTTGCTGCATTATCCCATTTTATAGCACCCACCGGGCATGCTTCCGAACATATTCCACAAGCTCGGCACAAAGAATCATCTATTACCGCTTTCCCATTTTCCAGGGAAATTGCGGTAAAGCTGCATTCGTCGATACACAGTCCACATCCTGTGCAGTTTGAATCAATATACATCGGATGGCCTCTTTCCTTAAGAATGATTATCATTATCTAATAATAGTTAAGTTCTTTTTTGGGCATATGTCAATAATAATTTATGCTTTTTATCTTTATACAGGTTAATCAACGGATTGATATATCGTCAGTTTAGAAAGGGTAACCTCGCTGCCAGCTTTCCATTGCCCTGATTTTACCATCCTTTAAATATAGATGTCCCGCTTCTGGAAGGTGACGTAGACCATGGCGGTACAGGCGAGTATTATGGCTGTCGACAGGAACAGGAAAAAGGTGTTAAAAGAGCCTTGCATAACCTCGACCACCGGGAAGTATTTAAAGGGTGTGAAGTATTTCAGGAAATCGATTTTATCATAGAGGTCGATGGCCGCTGATAAAAAAAAGGTAATCAAAAAGACGGTGGTAGACAGGGAGGCTGCCTTTTTGGCGTTTTCCGCAAATCCGGATATGCCCAGGCCAATAGCTGCAAATATGAGCTGCAGGATAAACAGTGAGATCATCAAGTAGGCAATTTGATCGTTGATGGATTCGCCCCGGTTGTATTGGGCAACGAAAAACACCGACGCAAAATAGGTTACCAAATTAAATACTGCCAGATTTATGATGACCGCCGCCAGCTTGGCGGTTATTATCTTGCTGCGGGGAACCGGTTTCACAAACAGAAAATCCGCGGTCTTGTCCCGTTCCTCTTTGGAAATGATGAGCGCGCCCAGCATAACCGCATGAGTGCCGCCCAGGAGTGCGAAGTAAAGAAAAAAGACTCCGTAATATCCTGATATGGAGGTTAAATCCAGTTCATTCATGCCCAGCATGCTTTTAATAACCGCCGGCATCTGATTCAGCAGCTGGTTGGCGCTCTGGCCTACCGCTTCAATGCCGGCATATTTGACCATGCCCACCGCAATCAGAAAAACCATGGCCAAACACCATATAACCAGGGATTTTAAATTGGCTCGCAGCTCTCTTAATACAATATTCACGACCAACCTGCTTTCAATAAATATAAATTAGACTATACCGACGGAATATCCTTGCGCCGGTAGATGATGTAGGTGAGCAAGGTAAAGGATACGATCAAAACCGCATCACTAATTACATAAGCACTTTCATAAGCCCGGGCATTAATAATTCTGGCAATGTCAAAGTAGGCAAAGGGGGTCAGATATGCTAAAACCGGGTCGGCCAGGGATTGATTGAGCATTTGTAAAATAGCAAAGCCAAAAACAATGCCCAGGGCAACTGGCAAAACACTCTTGATCTTTTTTATTGATACTGACAGCAACAGCCCCAAACCGGCAAAAAAAAGCCCCACCAGAAATATGCTCAGGTTTATCAGCAGAAACACAGTTTTATCATAAGGCTGACCGGTTATTATATCGACAATGATGAACGCACCCAGGCTATAGATGGCACTTTGCAAGGCCAGGAGTGTTATTACGCTCAGGGCTTTGGCGGTAACTATGACATTGCGAGAAACAGGCTTGGATAATAAAAAATCGGCGGTTTTCGCCCGGATCTCCTCCGACAATGCGGAAATGCCGATTTTAAGGGCGTAAACCGATGCGACCAGGAGGATGAACATAAATACATAGCCGTAATAACCCAATACGGTGGAGAGATCCAGGGTACTAAGCCCTAGAGCCCTAACAACCTCGGACGGGAATTGGCTGACTATCAGATTGATCACGGAGGCTTCTTCGGATACGGCGGCAAACATCATCATGAAGAACAATAATCCCACCAACATCCCGGTAGTCCAATAAAGCATTGACCGCAACGACATCCTCATCTCATGCCGGTAAATATTCATAGATTACGCTTCCCTTTCGTAATAATGCATGAATATTTCCTCCAGGGACGGTTCTTCAACTATAAGATTGCTGATTTTCTTAGCATATAATTTTTCAATGATTTGATTGATATCACCATTGAAAATGAAGCTGGCCGACTTTCCGTTGACGGATAAATCACCGATCCCTGCCAGGTTAAAATAATCCACCGGTTGCGGCTCCAGCATTTCAACCTTGAATTTCTTGTAATTGGTATGCCCCAGGGTACTCATGTCTTCGACCTTGACCATTTTCCCTTCTTTGATGATACCTACCCGTGTACATATTCTTTGCACCTCGCTCAAGATATGCGATGAGAAAAGTACGGTGACTCCATTTTGATTTTCCTCACGAATCAGTTCAAAGAACTTGTGCTGCATCAGGGGGTCCAGGCCGCCGGTCGGCTCATCCAAAATAATGAGCCTGGGGCGGTGCAAGAGGCCCTGCACAATCCCGACTTTCTTTTTGTTGCCGTAGGAGAGGTCGTCAATCTTTCGTCCCAGATCCAGCTCCATTATTTCCGCCAGTTCATAAATGCGTTTATTGTCAGTATCTGGATAGAAGCTGGCGGAATACTTCAACAACTCAATGACCCTCATGTTGTCATAGTAATAAACTTCGGAAGGTAGATAACCGATTTGCCGTCTGATTTCCGGGCCTTCGCTTATACAGTCCTTGCCGAATATCTTGGCCGATCCGCCGGTGGGATAAATTAAGGCCAGGAGGGTGCGGATGGTGGTAGATTTGCCGGCCCCATTGGGTCCGATGAAACCAAATATCTCCCCTTCCCGTACATTGAAGCTGACATCGACAATTCCTCTGGCCTGGCCGTAATATTTGGTCAATTTATTAATCTCGATTACATTCATGCTGTATTCTCCGTATCCATTTTAAACCTGCTTTTAGCTTAACCGGCTTTTGTAAAAAATATCCCGGAGGCTGATGCCTTCATACTCTGCACAGACTGATATAAGTTCTATCCGGATCAAATTCAAACCGTGGTTCGGGAGATGGCGATCAAATCCTATCAGAAAGTAATTAATCCAACATAGGCACTGCTGATCCAGAGGTTTTAGGATATTCTTGAATAATGCCGGTATTTTTCCAGGTAACAGCTTTCCTTGTATATTCATCTATATCAATATTATGTAATCTCTACATTCGAATGGTATGCCATTGGTACTACTTGAATATGGGTCATATTACCTATATAATAAACATAAATTTACATAATTAAATCGCAAACATTTTAAACAAGCTCTGTAGATAATACTGAGTTTAAATAATAAATGAAAATGAGGGGAGATGGAGGTTATATGAAACGTTTTGTCTTTGGTACCCTATTATCACTTACTTTCGTATTGCTGTTTACCACAGGTGTAATGGCAGCTGCCCAGATCGAAATCATTCCAACCCAAACTACTGTTGCTCAGGACAAGGATTTTCAAATCGATGTTTATGTGAAAGATGTTGATGATTTGTACGGATTTTCGTTCAACATGGTCTTTGATCCTGCAGCTGTCAAGGTTGTATCGGGTGACGAAGTATTAGATTCCGGGGATGATGCGGTAATACCGGGTAATCTAGGAAGTTCATTTCAGGTGGCACATAATAAATATGATAATACGTCAGGAACGATTAGATTTGCCGAGGTATTGATGGCTAAGGATCAGGGTACGACAGTTACGAGCGAAACGTTGGCTGCTTCAGTAAAATTCCGGGCTATTAATAAGGAAGGTTTACATCTAAAGCCTGCTGCTGGTGACGGTAAAATCCACGAATTAGGCATAGCTGATCCTCAAAACAACTTTCTGATACAACTATCTAATTCCAATGCGGAAGCCATTCTTTATGAGACTCCGGCTGATCTGAATGTGACGGTCGAAGATACTCGCTGTTTTATTGCTACGGCTGCTTATGGAAGTTATCTTGACCCTCATGTTATGGGTCTGCGGCAATTTCGTGACAAACACCTGCTGACATCGGCCCTGGGCCGCTCCTTTGTTGAGTTCTATTACCGTAACAGTCCCCCTCTGGCTGCCTACATTACACAGCATCAAGTTTTAAAAACCACGGCCAGAATGCTACTAACCCCGATAGTCTTTGCAGTATTGTATCCGACTAAAACCTTGACTGTAATGGCTGCGGCCTGTTTATTCCTGGTTTTAGCATTAAGACAGAAACGCCAGGCGATGAGGACTGAATAGAGTTTGTGAGGAGGTAGAGAATGGTAATGAGTGCGACTTGTAAAAGGATGGTAACGCTAATAGTTACAGCAGTAATGTTTATGTTCTGGGTTATTTTGGCTGCTGTACCAGCTAATGCTGAGGGCTATTCTGATCTTACCGACATCAAAGCAGATTTTAACGACAACGGGACAGTTGATATTGATGACTTGAACCTGCTGATTGGCAGCTATGGTAATGGCGCATTATCAGAGGATGAAAAGCAATATGATTTGAATCAAGACAACGTAGTAGACCTTTATGATATGGCGGTTTTATCCAGACAAGCTAATGCTGGCTTAAGCCACGGTCTGAAGGGGAATATCAGTATTAGTAGTTCTGATACCCTTGCTGGCAAAATTGCTTCTAAGAATGGCGAGGTAACATTAAGCAATCCAACCAATGCGTCTCAACAAGGCCTTATGAGCAGTATGACGATTAATCCCCCGAATTTTGAATACGATATCCGCTATGTAGCCCAGGTCATGCCGGTTACAGTCGATAGTGTTACGGTAGACGGACAAGAAACTCCCCAAACCGTAACCGTACAGGCCAATGATTTATTAATAGATGAAAACAGGGCTTTTGTATCCTATAACTACCGGGGAGCAACCTTTGCAGGAGCAGTACAGATTATTGATATTTCTGATGCAGAGAAGCCCCGCGCGCTAAACGAACTTAAGTTTAACAATATGGATATTAATGCTGTTTGTTATGATAAGGAACTAAATCAACTGCTGTTCGGCGGCGGTGCTGATCCCTCCGTTTTTGGAACCGGACAGACGAGCTTCATAGCCCGGGTAAATGTTGACAATATTACAGTTGATGATATTATCAACAGCATTACCCCCTTGCCCAGCAGCTGTGTTACATCCATAAGCAAGCAGGGCAATCAGTATTACGTAGGGGTAGGAGCCCACAATGGAGCTGTTGTCGTTCTGGATGGCAATATGCAGCAGGTTGGTGTCCGCAACATTAATGATGTGCGGGATATTGAAAGTGATGGTCAGGGATTTGTCGCATTGACCGCTGGATTAAAAGATGAATTGGGTGGCTGGGTATATCCGGGCAAACTGATTAGCAGTCTGGAGGATAACAGCGGCAGCGATATTATTGTGGATGAGTTTAGTTCTCCGGAATGTAAATCGACCCTGGCTTTACGGACAGGCGGCGATAAAGTGCTGGAAGATGAGAATGCTCTGGCCTTCCTGGCTTTGGCCCGGGATGGCTTCCAGGTAATGAAAATGGGTGGGGTTGATCATGGTAATCAGTCAGTCTATAGTCTGGCTAATCCTTCCGAGCCTGTAGATTCTGATACAGTCGGGGTTGCTTATGATGGCGGTTTAGCCTTCCTGGCTAATGGTGCCTATGGTTTTCAGGTATTGCGGATTAATGGCATGGCTCAAGATCCCGTCAGCGGGGCCAAGTTTATTGATCCCGCTCAGTTTGCAGAGTTGGTTGGTTATCATCAGTTATCCGGCGGTATTTATGACGGCAATTATTATCATGCTAATAATATTGCTTATAAAAAGCGGGATATTATCAGGAACAATCAAACCACGGAACAGAATCTGCTGTTTGTGGCAGTTGGTGATAGTGGGGTAAATATTTATACTCTAACTAATAAGAATAATTATGATGTAACTCCTGTTCCTGATGAGACCTGGGATGGGATTCATCAGATACTGGTTGACACACGTCCGGTTCAGGGCTGGAACAGTTCGATAATAACTGCTGATCCTAACCTGAGACTACTGAAAGATGCCCAGGTAAATGTCGTTTTTGTTGACGAAAATGCATCTTACAAAAATGCAGTAGGTTGTTTTGTTAGTACTTTGTCACCAAGCGAAATAAGCACTGCTTCGCAAATCGAAAATTGCAAGCAGATGGTCTTTGAGAATGCATCCAAGGTTGATTCGGGTGGCAGCATGGTCAGAGGGGATTCCAGACTGTTGTCTCCTAATCCCATTAATGCTGGCAACTATATCGGCTGTTATTTCCGCCAAAATGGTTATGGTAATCCGAATGCATCCCAATATTACTCCATTCCAGCGTTAAATCCTGACAGCAAGGGTCATTATGCTATATTTGTAGATGATATTAATCAAAAAATTGTGATTGCATTGGAGGACCTGGACAATCTGGGCGACAAAGATTTTGATGACGTAATTATTATTTTGGATATCAAACCTTTTAATGCAGTTGATATCAGCCAATTACCGAAAATGAGTGAGCTTTTAAATCAGAATAACCTGACAATCAGCAGTGTAGCTGCAATCTTTGCGACAGTTAATGTGGGGGATACCTATATAATGCCCTCCACAGTAACGGCAACAATGAGCAACGGCATCACCAGTCAGGTTGCGGTAACCTGGGAACCAGCCCAGATTGATACCTCCACAGCCGGGTTAAAGGTAGCTACCGGTGTTGTTGCCGGGTTTAATGGAACGGTCGAACTTAAGGTACAGGTCAATCCAGTAGGCAGCAGCGCCAAATCGATTGGATTATTTAGTTTTGAGGGGCTAAATCCGGTTGTTAATGGAGTGATTGATGAAGAAGCTGGTACCATAGCAGTTAATGTTCCGTATGGCTGCAATCTAACAAATCTGGTGCCAACTATCTCGGTTTCCGATGGTGCATCCGTTTCCCCTGCCTCTGGTGTAGCCCAAGATTTCACTAATACGGTTACTTACAAGGTTACAGCCAGTGATGGAACCAGCCGGGATTATCTGGTCAATGTTATTGTACCTACTATTACCAGTATTGACGAAACTGCTTCAATAGTTAATGCGGGTGAAACATATACTATGCCGGCAACCGTAACGGCCAACCTGAGTGATGACTCCAGTGTGCAACTGCCGGTTACATGGGTACCGGCGCAGATAGACACATCTACTCCAGGACTAAAAGAGGCTGCCGGAACGGTGGAAGGTTATTCGGGTACGATTTTGCTGCAGGTCAATGTAATAGCTGTAACCAGCAGTGAAAAATCTATTTTATTATTCGATTTTAATGGCCTTAATCCGATAGTTAAAGGCGTAATTGATGAATCAACTGGCACTATAGAGGTTGACGTACCATATGGTACCGATTTAACTGCGCTGGTTCCTACTTTGGAAATATCTCCGGCTGCTTCGGTTATTCCACTAAGCGATGTTGCCCAGGATTTCACTAGTCCGGTTGATTACGAGGTAACAGCTGAAAATGGCAGCACACGAACCTATACAGTAAATGTTAGGGTTCCCGAGATTCTCAGTGTGGATCAGATTTCAGCAGTAGTAGACGAAGGAGCCGACTATACAATGCCCGCTGCCGTTACTGCTAATCTAAGCGATGGCAGCCGCATCCAGTTGCCGGTGCAATGGACTCCAGATCAGATTGATACTTCTTTGCCCGGACTTTACGAGGCCAGCGGTATGGTGACGGGCTATTCTGGTACGGTATTACTCCAGGTTCGGGTAACTCCGGTAATGAGCAACGAAAAGGCAATCCGATCTTTCAGCTTTGCAACAATTACTCCAGTTTGCAATGGGATAATTGACGAAGAAGCAGGCACAATAAGTGTTAATGTTCCTTTGGGAACTGATATCACCAGTCTGGCCCCAAGTATAGAGGTATCTGCAGGGGCGGCTTGTGAGCCGGCCAGTGAACAGAGCCAGGATTTTACGAACCCGCTTACCTATGTGGTAACGGCTGAAAACGGAACAACTCGAAATTATGTAGTGACAGTTAGTATCCCTGTCATAACCAGTGTTGATCCAATTTCGGCTACGATACAGGCGGGAAAGACGTATACCATGCCAACTACGGTTACAGCTAATCTAAGTGATGGCAGTACCCTGCATCTACCGGTTACGTGGGATCCGGAGCAGATTGACACTTCGACTCCAGGGCTTAAGGAGGCGACAGGTACTGTGACCGGCTATTCGGGAACTGTTCTGCTGCAGCTGGAGATAATTCAATCTTCTGCTGACGCAGATCTGGATAGAATTGCAGATGTGGTCTATGCCAACTTCTCGTTTGAAGGGATGAACAAACACTGGTATAAGAATTACAATCCCAACGGCTGGAATGGTTTGCTTGAATTAGTTATGGAATCAGGAACCACTCAGGCGAATGTTCGTAACCCAGGTAAAAATGTACTTAATTTGGTTAATCCCTATTCAAATAAGGAAGGCATTTTCAACTATGCAGATTACCTCAGCCGGCTAAAAGGTTTTCATGAGCCCTACACCGGCCAACTGTATAATGATTTTATACCCCCAGCGGTACTCATTACCAAAAAGACAGCTTATGCCTATGACCTTTTTGATTGCCTGGCACCCGGTCATAAAGAAGATGTAAAAGGTACCTTCATTATCTACCGCTATGACGAGGGTTGCTGTTTCTCACCTATGGGTGACATAGAGCTTTACTATGTTGATAATGCTGGTAATAAGAGCGGCAAGTACCTAATAAATCAGAACCGCAAGGAATATGTAACGTCGGGCCGTTAACTTATTTTTTGCTAACTTATGATTGGCTAGTTCCAATTAAAAATAGCATAAGTACTACTGTAATAACGGGGATTAGAAGCATTCTGATCCCCGTTATTTGTGTTTTGCAAATTTATAATTAACCTGACTTTCACCCCTGTATTATGATATTTTAGCATTAGGTGTAGACTGGAAAACCAACCGGCTCATTAAAGACTTGAATGCTAAAAACTAAACGGGGTGCGTTGCGTTAACACACTAGCTAGTCTGTCAACAGCCCGCACCCCTTGTCATTTATAATTTACTGATCCTCGGTCTTCTGCAGTAGCCTGCCGATAATGGCCGCGACTTCGGCCCGGCTGATCTTATCCTTCGGCGCCAGCATACCATTCTTGCCGGTAATGATGCCTGCCTTCACGCAGCCGGCTATTCCATCTCTGGCCCAGGTGTCAGCTTGCTCCGAATCTTCGTAGGCGGCCAGCAGTACTTCCGTTTCTCCGGTCTTCAGGTCAACCTGCAGTCCCGCTATCATCATAGCTTTGGAAATCGTTGACATGGCCTGTTCCCGGGTAATTATATCCAGAGGGCCGAATGTCCCTTGCCCGTAGCCGGAGAGGATTCCCTGCGCGCAGGCGGTTTCAACAAATCCCGCGTACCAGGCATCCGGGTTTACGTCCGTGAAGCGGTTCTGTCCGGGAGTAGTGGTCAGGCCCAGGGCCTTTACCATGACGGTGGCGAATTCGGCCCGCGTCATGTTGCGGTCGGGTTCGAAGCTGGTTTCCGTTACCCCGCTGATGATCTCCTTCAGGTTGAGCAGCACGATGTCTCGCTTCGCCCAGTGCGAGTTGATATCGGTCAGATTACCTCTGCAGGCAGCGACCGCATAACCGGACGAATCGGTAACCGCAAGAGCAAATGCCCTGTTCTGCGGATCTATCGCCAGCGGCTTCCATACGCCGGTTCCAGAGGTGAAAACAAATACTTCTTCCCCCTTTTGAAGATCGCTCACCGGATATTCCAGGGTCAGGATGACCGGTTGAAGGAATGGAGCGCTGGTGCTTAATTCAACGCGGCTTAAAACATGGTCATGTCTTGCCGGCCATAACGCTTCTCCGGTATACCGGCCAAGCGCCAGTTCCAATCCGGTGCCCTGGGGCAGCGCGGCGGCCGGTATACTCAGTTTCCCATGCCCGGTAAGCATTTGGACTTCCTGTATATTTCTGGCTATGAGGGCCAGTTGGTCGCTGTCCAGTTCCAGAATCACTTTCTTCTCCAGGTCTTCCAGGTCGATGGGCAGCTTATCCTCTCCGGCGTCCACATATTTCTGTAGAGTTGTGCTGGCGAAGCCCAGCCGGACATAGGCGTCGGTTTCTTCCCGGATCTCCAGTTCACCGTATTTTACGATTTCGCTTGCGGTTTTCGAGCTGCTTTCGCCCCCCCCACCGCCGCCACCGCCGGACGACGAGCTTGTGCCGGTGGTCGCTTCTGCAGAATCGCTGGCATGGGACATGTTGCCCGCCGCATCTACCGCTGCTACGTAATACTCGTAGGTAGTCTCATAGGCCAAACCGGATTCGGTATAGGAGTTAGCCGCAGCGTAACCCACTTTCGCAAACTCGCCGTCGGGCACTGTTCTTCTATAAACCTGGTACCCGGTTACCTGGGTGTCGTCGGTGGAGGCGGTCCAGCTTAAATCAACTTTGTTTTTGCCGTTTAGAATGCTGAGCAGATCCGCTGGCGCGGAGGGGGATGCGGTATCAACCTGAGTTCCTCCCTCGACTACCACGGTTCCCGTTCGGGCAGTGCTTCCGTTTATATAATAATAGGTATAGGTTCCCGGGTAGTCAAACTGGTAGCGATACGAGTAGCCGGGTCTCAGCAAGCCCGAATCGAAGCCTTTTTGATCGGTTTCCGGGTTCAGCAGGGACTGGATGCGGATGACCGGACTTTCAATTAAAGCCCCCAACTCTTCCGCTGTGGCATCTTCTGCCACTCGGGCGATCCACTCCACAACCTGGCCCGATTGGATGGTTATACTGGCAGCATCCGCCTCGTCTGCATCCTCCAATCCGGTCTCATATACGCTGATTGCAACGCTGGCTTCGGCGGAAGGCAGCGGCACATAGGGTATGTTCTGGTGGACGATCTCGTTAATGACGGTCAGATCCGGACTTATCCACTTCTGGTAGGGCGACGGGTTTTCCACCACCAGCCGGTAGGTGCCGGGCGGGGTGAAGAAGGCAAAGTAGCCGTCCTCTCCCACCGTCTGCGGGTTGACCTGTTCTTCGTAGAGCTCAGCCGGCCACTGCATCCAGGCCTGATTGGCCTCGTCGTACATCATGCAGGTCACCGTGGCCCCCGGCACGACCTGGCCCCAGCCCTGGGTAGAGTCGAACACATACCCGTCGGGGTCGATCAGCACTGTGCCTACCGAGGCCGTTTCCTTTGCATTCCCATCCGGGCCGGCAGAGGTTTCCTCCTCCCCGCACTCAATGTAAATAGCCACATTATGAGCAGACTTGATATTGAAACTGTAATAGTGACCCGAGACCGAAACCGGATTGTACTCCACCCCGTCGGCTTCCACCCATACCTTATTGGGTTTTTCACAGCCCACCCAGAGTTTCAGCACACTGCTGTACATCCCCAGCGCGCCTGGAATCTCCCAACTGGTAGTGCTGAGCCGGCCCCCATCCCCTTCCCGGAACTTGAAGGTATAATTCTTGCCCCCCACCTTGGCGCTCCAGGTGGTACGCTGCGGGCACCATTCGTGATAAGGCTCGGTGAGGTCTACCATTTTGGAGTACTTTTTCGCTGTCTCATCCTGCAGGTAGGACGCGGCATAGAACTGGACACCCATCCTCCCGTCCGTTCTAGCAATATTGCCGGTCCGCACGCTGGCCTCAAAAATGCCGCCGGCATCGGCGGTGACCGGGCTGGAAGCCGTCTGCCCCGACCCATTGAAAATCCGCACCTGGGAATTGGGCATGGCCTTGCCTTTGATGGTGATAGTATTGTTGAGCGCGGGATTGACGCCGAACATCTCCCCATTTTCCGGATAAGTGATGAGTGGTGCAAATTCTTTTATTGCCACCTCATCCTCATAAGAAAAGGTATAGGTGGCAGCGTTTATACCTCCATCGGCATCAAAGAATACCATTTCCGTTTTTACCTTTTTAGTCGCATCCAGAGTATCGCCGTCACAGAGCGCCGTTGTGACAATCGCGGCGGGCCGGCCGGACAAAATTCCTTCTGTTGAAGTATACCAGGCGCAAGGAGAAGGGCTGCCGCTTTCGGAACAGGCTATGACCGGAGCTGATTCACATGATATATTGTCGCTGTCATAGGCGGTAATGTTTTCCAAAGTCTGGGTGATGGTATACATCCCGGTACGAGCTCTCGTCGAGGCGGTGGATTTAAACTGGTAGTTTAAATCCAATTGGAACACGTATTTTCCCAGTCCCGGATCGTAAAAACCGTTATAGCTTCTCACCGGGTTGAAGCTGATAAAATTGATGGTCCCCCGGCTTTGGTTGTTGGAACTGTCCAGATCGGCCTTTATCTCATCTTCATAAGGCCAGGGATAACTGATCTCAGCCTTGATATCAATTCCCCCCAGGATAAGAGCGTCATATGCCGCGGTCTCCATCTGCAAGTCGAAGGCGTAGTAACCGCCTGGTGGTGTCGTATATGGTTCTCTTGCCGTATATTCATATCCATCATAGATTGTTCCATTAACCCTGTCCGTATAATCCAGCACGCGGTCATCCATGTACTTAGTTACCGTCACCCCGGTGATCTTGACATTCTCTTTATTATCCCCGCTTAATGTTATATTTAATTTAAAGCCTTTTGCCGTATTGTTACTACTATAGCCGCCTCTGTTGTAGCCTTCTCCAATGTTTTTGACATACACCCGGCGGGTCACCTGCTTTTTGGCATCACCCTTTTCCAGGTTGATGTTGTAATTGCCCAGGCCATCGTTGGAAGTGTCCGAATAAACCTTCAGATCGGGCCGGAGTATCTCATGTTCACAGCTGGCTTTCCAAGTCTCGCCGCTGTCGGCGTCGGCAGCAGTGGCCGCACATTTCAGCTTGAAGCCGCCGTCTATATTCCAGTCAATGATTATGACCTCGATATACATGAGGACCGATTGTCCTGGCTGCAGGCCGCCGGATTTCTCCCAGGTGACCGTATCCGTACTCTCGTTATAGGATATAACCCCAAAATTCGGAGCTGTAACATTTCCGGAAGAGTCAGCTTCCCAGGCCTCCAGCGAACAACCGTTCCACGTATCATACTCGGCGTTGGATGGGATCGGAATGCTGGCCTTGATATTTCTCGTCTTGCTGTCGTTATTGGTGATAAGAACTCCATAGGCGAACTCATTCTCTATATAACACTTATTGGATGAAGATATTTGAATTTTAACTACCCCTTCGAAGGTTTTTTCGCTGGTATTGTTGGTTGTATCGGCATCGGGGGTATCGCTGCTGATCTCCACCTTATCGCTTAACGATGACCCGCTGGCGGCACCGCTTTCCGGTTCGCTGGTGACCTTGTAGTCCGTACTCACGGCTCCGCTAGCCACACTGGACAGTTCCCAGGTCACGGTATGCTCTTCCGTATCGTACACGTAGCCCTCCGGCTCCGCGCTGACGAACACGGTTTTGGGGTCCAGGGTATCCACCACTTTAGTATTTGTGGCCGTACCTGTTCCTTTATTGCCCCAGGTGATGGTGTTCTCATATTGGCCTTCGGAAGTTTCCTCAATCGTGTTGTCTACATAGACGTCGCAGGTTTCCTCCGGTTCCTCCTGCTCCAGTACGGTAATTACCTGGCTGGCGGTGTTGTTGCCGGAGTTGGAATCGGTTCCGCCTACAGCCGTCACACTGGAGGTAAAGGTGAGGGACCCGGAGTAGCTGCTCTTGGTGGTGATCCCTATCCCGGTTACCCTGGCGATGTCTACTTCCAGCCCGCCCAGGTTGATGGTCACCTGGTTGCCACTGACGCTGTAGCTGTCCCCGGCGCCGATTGAACTCACCTCTATTTTATCCACCGCCTCAGCGGGTGTGACGGTAAGAACCGCGCGAGCGCTGCCGGGGGCATCCGGGCCTTTATTCTTTACGGTCAGCGTGACCGGTATCTTCTGGCCGCCCTGCGGTTCTCTTTCATCGGTCTCTATGGTCGTTTCATAGTCGAAGGTCTGGT
>JAQUXM010000020.1:0-17331 GCA_028692415.1 Syntrophomonadaceae bacterium
GCCTTTGCCTCGGCTATTTTTCTGCGAATATTTTCCAAGCTGCTTTCCAAATACCGGGCTTCCTGCTCAAGGCTGCTGACCCGGTAAGCTTCAGCGTTGACATTGGAATACGGATATGATCTCTGGTTAAAAGCTCTGAAACCTTGGCCGCCCCAGCGGTTGCCGCGACCCCAGCCGCCAGCGCATCGCCCTGGATTAAAACCTGGTCCCGGATTTGCATAACCTGCACAGTATCCTGTTGCGCGCCCGGTCATAGGACCCATTCCAAGCGGGCCGGTACCATCTCCTCCTGGCATTTGACTCACCTCCTTTCCTTAATAAACAACTGTTATTTTTCTCGATGGCGTTGGCGTTTACGCTGCCGCCCATTCCTGCCAACCCGCGATGTATCATTACCGCCGTCCTTGAGCTGCCCGTTGATGAAAGCCTGCAGTATATCTTCGAGCGGCCCGCAGACATACGAAATAAGCTCAATATTCTGTCCCTCTACAGCCATTTTGGATGCTCGGGAAATAGCACCGCAGACAAGTATCTCTACTCCCCACCCGGATAGCATTGTAGCCCGCGTAAAAGGCAGCTCTGAATCCAGGCTGGCAATGGTCAAATGCATAAATTGCTTATTGACTACATCTGCCAGCATAATGCTTTGGGAAAAATCAAAAACCGGTGCTATGCAGTTTTGCCAGTATGATATTGCTACTTTCATACTCTTTATCATATGCAATAATCATGCCAAAGCCTGGGGGAGTATAACGAGGCGAAAAGATGTCCACCGCTAAATGGTCGGGTTCCTATTAAAAAAACAGGCGGTGGGTTATGATTCCCCGCCTCGTTGCAGTGCTGTATTGAAACTGCTCCACAGTTTCTTCTAATGCTTAAAAAAGCCTTTATAGCTGGAGCGGATTAAGGATGACAAGAACCCGGTAAGTTAAAAAGTTGCAATATGCAATGAATATATGCAAATATAAATGGTAAAATGCACGAATATTAATTATAATCTAGTCATGGCAGATTATTGAATTCTAAATTGAATTCTAAAGGGAGAAAAGGGGCATGAGCGGAAAATTAAGCAACAACTCCAACCATGAGCTTATACTGGATTCTATAAATGAAGGGGTATTTACGGTAAACCTGGACTGGAGAATTACCAGCTTTAATGCTGCTGCCCAAAGAATAACGGGAGTACCGCGTGAGCAAGCACTGGGACGCTTGTGCCATGAGGTTTTTCGCGCCAGTGTTTGTGAAACAAACTGCTCCTTAAAACAGACCTTTGCCTCACGCAAGCCCATTATTAACAGTACCGCCCATATAATAGACCAAAAGGGCCGGCGGGTACCGATTCGTCTATCAACCGCGATATTAAGAGATGAAGCAGGTGGAATTGCAGGAGGGGTCGAGACTTTTCAAGATCTTAGCCATGTTGCGCAACTGCAAAAGCAACTGGAAGCCAGGTACAGCTATGAAGATATTATTGGCTGCAGTTCGAGCATGCTGGAGTTATTTAATATCCTGCCGCAGGTGGCAGAAAGCAGCAGTACGGTATTACTGGAAGGAGCCAGCGGCACCGGCAAAGAACTTTTTGCCCGAGCCATTCATAATCTTTCGCCGCGGTGCCAGCAGCGATTTGTAGGGGTAAACTGTGCTGCTTTACCGGATACCCTTTTGGAAAGCGAGCTATTTGGATATATGGCGGGTGCCTTTACTGATGCCAGGCGGGACAAACCGGGGCGTTTCACGATTGCTGACGGAGGTACCATGTTTTTGGACGAAATTGCCGATATGTCTCCGGCCATGCAGGTTAAACTGCTGCGTGTATTACAGGAACGAGTAATTGAACCGTTGGGTTCGTTAAAACCTGTGCCGGTCGATGTGCGGGTAATTGCAGCGACCAACCGGGATTTGCACGAAATGGTCAGCAACGGTTCTTTCCGTGAAGACCTGTATTACCGCATCCGGGTAATTCATATGAAACTTCCGGCCTTAAAACAACGCCGGGAAGATATCCCATTATTGATAGACCATATGATATACAAGTACAATCATTTGCAGAACAAGGATATAGCCGGGGTTTCTGATGAGGTTATGGCTATTCTGCTCAACTATGAATTTCCCGGAAATATTCGGGAACTGGAAAATATCATTGAGCAGGCCTTTGTATTGTGCCGGGGGGGAGTAATTGAGATTCAGCACCTGCCGCCTGAACTGCGCTCCTGCTCGTCCTCCGGCTTAGGCGGACTGGGTTCGCTGAGTCTGGAATCCATGGAAAAACACTTGATTATGGAGGCTTTGCAAAGGCATCAGGGAAAGCGCAAACAGGCAGCACATGATTTGGGTATTGATGTCAGTACACTTTACCGAAAAATTAAAGCACTCAATATTAATATTCCTGAAATCAAGGGCAGAACATAAAAAGCAGTAAAGAAGGTATACAAGATGAGATGTTTTGGACCTGTACCATCCCGCCGTCTGGGGCGCAGCCTGGGTATAAACAATATACCGCCCAAGATATGCAGCTACGCCTGTGTATATTGCCAGCAGGGCTTTTCTTCCCATATGCAGGCAAAACGCCAGGGATTCTATGATCCTGAAGAATTGTTCCAGGAGGCAAAAGAAAGGGCCACGCTTGCTCAAAGCAGGGGAGAGCACATCGATTATCTGACGATTGTGCCGGACGGTGAACCGACACTGGATATTAATCTGGGCAAGCTGATAAAAAGATTGCAAAGCCTGAACATAAAAGTAGCGGTGATAAGCAATGCTTCACTTATGGGCAGTGATGAAGTAATTCAGGAGATGGCTCAGGCCGATCTGGTTTCGGTAAAAGTTGATGCGGTAAAAGAACCGGTCTGGCGCAGGGTAAACCATCCGTTAAAAGAACTGGACCTGGAAAAGATTAAAGAGGGGCTGCTTAGATTCAGTCGTTTGTTTAAGGGAAAGCTTATAACTGAGACCATGCTGATTAAGGATATTAATGAAAAAGCAGATGAGCTTGAAGCCGCCGCCGCTTTTATATCCCGGCTAAGTCCGGCCGTTGCCTATCTTTCCATCCCCACTCGTCCTCCGGCCCTTAAATGGGTGGATTGTCCCCGGGAGGCAGATATTAATCAGGCCTATCAGATATTCAAAGATCATCTGCCACGGGTTGAATACCTGATCGGGTTTGAAGGCAGCGATTTTTCATTTAGCGGGGATATTGAAGGCGATATATTAGGCACTTGTTCGGTGCATCCGATGCGGGAGGATGCGTTGCGTGAACTGCTCGGCCGTGCCGGGCGAGACTGGGAACTGGTGGAGAGGATGTTAGCCGAAAACAAGATTGTTGAATTGGATTTTGCAGGACAGAGCTTTTACATGCGCAAGTTATATGAGGGATATCGCCGGTCCTAAAATATATTGTGAAACAAAGGCGATTCCAAAATCATATCGGAATCGCCTTTATCGCTTTTGATAATATTTATGATTGATAATAGTGAAAACTGCCCATAAGTTTTGCTCTACAGTATTAACTTGGAATTATGGCTTGCGGGAGACCAGGAGATATTTGTTGTCCCGGTCGGTTATCCTGATATCTGCAAATCCGGCCTGATTGAACAGAGCCCTCATCGTATCATCGTCAGGCAGCATGTCGCTGCCGACTACTCCGCCGATGGATTGGTGCATGTTGTTGAGCCCCTCGCGGGCGGAGGTGTGGCAGATTGTGACCCGTCCTCCCGGTTTGGCGATGCGCATTATCTCCTGAATAGCTTTAGCTTTGTCAACAATGTGAGGGAAGCAGGAGTAGCAGATGATTTCATCAAAAAAATCTTGCTCAAAAGGAGTAGCAGTAAGGTCTCCGCGGACATATGCGATGGAATCGCCATTTTTTATCCGGGCCTGCGCCAGCATTTCCTCAGCAATATCAAGGGCAAATATTTTTCCTGATTTCCCGGCCAAATTCTTGAGTATGGGCAGAAGAATACCGGTTCCGGTGCCGGCATCAAGGATATTGCTGCCGGGCCGAATCTCCAGTGCTCGGATCATTTCTTCAATATCCCGGAGAGATCTATGAGCCATTAACTCATCCCAGTTAGAAGCCTTTTCATTAAAGTAAGAGCGATGTTTTTCGGACATATTTTTTCTCCATTTCTATTCTTTTACGAGGGAAATGCCTCGTAATTCCAACCAGGGATCTTCGGCGGTGATTTTATAACCCTGGACATTGTTTCTGGTGGCTACGATTTTCTCTTCATGCACAATATAAAAAGCTGGCAGTTTGTCCAGAAGCATCTTTTGAATATCTGTATAGAGTATTTGTTTCTGGTTTTCATCAGTGGTGCTCTCGGCTTGCTGGACCAATTGATCATAAGCAGGGTCCCGGTAATGGCTGGTATAATTTTTGGAAGTATGAATCTTGACATGATGCGGGTAAGGTCCCCAAACCAGATAACCGGTACGCATCAGCATGTCGAACTTGCCTTCTTTCTCCAACTGTCCTACGGCGGCCGTTTCCATCTGCTTGACATTTACTGCGAACCCGGCTTTATTAAGCTGGGCCTGGCAGGCTTCAGCTATCTTCTGTTGCCGGGCGCTCCACGATGGAGTTAATATTAAATCTACTTGCAGAGTCTGGTCGTTCTTTTCGCATATTCCGTCACCGTTCCGGTCTTCCCATCCGGCGGCAGCCAGACAAGCCTTGGCTTTATTGAAATCCTGGCTGTAGAGCGGCAGGTCTTTACTGCTGTACATCATGCTCGGGGAATAAGGACGCCCCTGGGCTGCTATTCCAATGTTGTTCAAAATGCTTTTTACGATTCCCTGGGTATCGATGGCGTAGGCTGCCGCTTTACGTACATTAACATCGTCGAAGGGAGCTCGGGCGCAGTTGAATTGGAGGAAGTCAGTGAAAGTGGTGAGTTTTCTATGTACGCTGATCTGCGGGTTTTTCTCCAGTTTGGCAACATCGGTCTCGGGAATCTTGATGCTCATATCCACATCTCCGGAAGTAAGTGCCATAACCCGGGTTGAAGCATCGGGAATGATTTTAAAGACAACTTTATCAAGCTTCGATTTTTCGCCCCAATAGTTTTCGTTTTTGGCCAGTACTACTTCCTGCCCTTTGCTGTAGCTGACAAACTTGAAGGGACCGGTGCCGATGGGTGTCTTGAACTTGCCTTCCGAATCAATACTGCTCGGGCTTACAATAGGCCAGGCAATATGGGTAAGATAAGTGGGCAGGGGAATAGGCCTGACACAGGTGAATTTAACCGTATAATCATCAATAGCATCAACGGATTCCAGTTGCAAGGTTTTTACCTTGGTTACATAACCTCGATCACCGTACGAATATTTAACCGCTTCGGCCGTAAATGGGGTGCCGTCATGAAACAGTACGTCTTTTTTCAGGTGAAAGACCCACACTTTACCGTCCTGCTGAGATTCCCAGGAATCCGCCAAACCCGGTATGAGTTTTAAGTCTGAATCCAGACGAACCAGTGTTTCATAAAGCTGTGACCAAACAAACCGGGCATCGCCATCAGGAAATTGTGCAATATCCCAGGTGTTTATTTCGGTGCCAATGGCTACTTTCAAAACTTGTTCCGTTTTGGCATCCTGTGAACCCGATTTCGTGTTGGGTGCTTGTTGGCCACACCCGCCCATTATCAACATGCAGATCAAGAGGGTACATAAGACCAGGAATAACTTCGTCTTCTTCATTAAGTCAACCTCCCATTTTTCTAATTGCGATTGGAACAATATTTCTTAAAAAATTAAATCGACACCACCTTTCTGGCAATTATCGTAGTTCCATCCTTATCGCCGGATGGAACCGTCTTTTCTATCTGAAACCCGACTTGGTTTAGCATATGCTTGGCTTCACCAAGGGTATAGACATGAGAATATGAATTCCTTATCTTTTGTTTCAAGGCAAAAATAGCGGCCTTGCGTGGATAGGTACGGGTTTCATCAAGGAAGCAAACTTTGTAGAAAAGATAGCCCCCGCGGTTCAGGGCGCGGTGGACCTTGGCAAAAACCGCTGCTTTTCGGGCGGGGGTTACCGGGTGCAAAATATCAAAGGCCAATACGATGTCTTGACCGGAAGGCAGTTCACCCTCGTAAAAGTTGCCCGGACAAAACCCTAACTCGGTATGGTAACTGTGAGCATAGCTTTGGGTCACTTCCCGTACTTGCGGTAAATCAAAAACGACCGCGTTTAAATCCGGTCTGATTTGTTTCAGGGCGATCGAGTACAAGCCATGACCCCCGCCCAGATCCAGCATTTTTTGAGCTGATGAAAAGCAGGGATGCGTACTGACCAGGGATATCGTTTCCTGAAAACTGTTGTTGCTAAGTGTTGACTGGGCCATGGCATGGATAAAGGATGGCTGGAACACGGACATCGGGTCATGCGCCTCATGCCCCTCGAATTCACCATTTAACCAGGGCTGGAGCAGTTCCCAGTTTTGATTGGTCTCTTGCGCATATTCCATGCGTATCAAGTCACCCAGGTAAAAACGACTGTTTTTAATGAGGTAGGTCTCGGTAACGGGTGAGATTACATAATAGTCACCGTTTTTTATCAACAGTCCCAATGAGGTCAGGGCATCCAGGAGAAAGACCGTTCTGTCAGCCCCGTATCCTGATTCCCGGGATAATACATCTGCATTTTTGGGCTCTTGCAGGGCATCGAAAATGCCGGTTGCAAAAGCCTGGTAAAAAAGCATTGCCTGCCGGTATCCCCTAATCATAGCCAATAGTTCGTCCGCCGGTACCTGAGGTAACTCCACAAGATGTTCGTTATGATACAAATAATAGACCCCCTTTCAAGCATCGTAAGAAACTGCGGTTCTTACACACCGCTGCAACGAGGCAGGGATTTAAGCACCAGAAGAAACTGCGCAGTAGTTTCAACATACCGCTGCAACGAGGCAGTGCCTCGTTATAACCCGCCGCTTGTTTTGTTAATAAGAACCCGACCGCTTAAAGAAGCGGGGACATTTTTTCGCTTCGTCAAAGAATTATGCATGCCAGCAGGCAACATCATGTTTTTCCGCAATTCTTCTGAGTTCCGGTTTTTGCCGGCAAACAGGACTGAGCTTGGGGCAGCAGGGAGCGAAAGCGCAGCCTTCCCAAGCATGTATTGCCTGGTTGGTAGTCTCGCTGCTGCAGCTTTTCTCACGTTTGTTTTCTTGAAACCAGTTGAATGTTTCAACCAACTGCACACTATAGGGATGTCGGGGATTATTGCAGAGATCTTGGGCCGGACCGATTTCTACAATTTGGCCGCGATACATTACCGCAATTCGCTCGCTGATCCATTGCACCAAAGCCAGGTCATGGGAAATGAAAAGAAAAGACATGGCATGTTTTTGCTGAATGTCTTTAAGGAGATGCAGTACCTGGGCTTGAACCGAGACATCCAGCATGGAGGTGGGTTCATCAGCGATGATAAATTCCGGCTGGACTGCGAGAATTCTAGCTAAAACCACCCGCTGGATCTGTCCGCCGCTGAGTTCGTGCGGATAACGCGTCAGGTGCTCTTCAGCCAGTCCGACTTGATGCAATAAATCCAAGACTTTTTCCCGTTCAACGGTTTTGGAGGGGAGCAAATTTTGTATGCGCATAGGTTCGATCAGGCTGTCATAGATTTTTAAACGAGGATTAAGCGAGCTTTCCGGGTGTTGGAAAATAATTTGCATTTTACCCCGTATTTTGCGGAGCTCGCGACCACGCATACCAGTCAGCTCTTGACCCTTAAAATAAAGTTTCCCGCTTGAGGAGGGGATCAAATTCAGGAGCAATCTGGCCAGAGTGGATTTGCCACAACCGCTTTCCCCTACCAAACCCAATATCTCTCTGGGGGCGATGGTGAAATTTATTTGGTCGACGGCTTTATGACGGCGTCTTTTAAAAACCCCGGTTGTAAAGGTTTTATTAAGGTTTTCAACCCTAAGCACTATACAAGCACCTCACATAACAGCCGTTGCACATTTGCAGGGGCACCGGGTTTATCCGGCATGCTTCTTGCCGCGCCGAACAACGCGGATAGAATTTGCATCCCGTGGTTTGGTTCAACAAACTGGGACTGGAACCCGGAATAGGACACAGGCCCATGTCGGGCAGAGAAGCAAGCAGCCCCTTGGTATAGTGGTGTTCCGGCTCGGTAAGAACCTTTTGAGCCGGTCCACGCTCAATTACTTCCCCGGCGTACATGACCCCGATCTCGTCGCAGAGACGGGCCGCTACTTTCAGATCATGGGTAATGAGCAGTAGTGATGCTCCGGTTTCACGGATCAACTGCTGTAGAAGTTCGACCACCTGGGCACGCAATACCGCATCCAATCCCTTGGTGGGTTCATCAGCAATGAGCAGGGAAGGCTGACCGGTGATGCTTATGGCTGCCAGGATTCGTTGCTTCATGCCGCCACTCATTTGATGCGGATATTCCTGATATTTTTTTTCCGGGACCGGCAAATGCAAAATACGCAGCATTTCCAGGGCCTGTCGGCGGGCTGTACTGGGTTTCATTTTTCTGTGTATTTGCAAACCTTCAGTAATTTGCAGCCCGGTTTTGATGACCGGATTTAGTGAAGTAGAAGGACTCTGGGGAAGCAGGGCGATTTCTGTTCCCCTTATTTTCTCCAGTTGATTGGCGGTCAGGGTGAGCAGATTCTGATTCTTGTACCATATTTCGCCGCTAGTTGTTACATTCCGAGGCAACAGTCGCAGAATAGACATGCCCAGTACTGATTTGCCGCAACCGGTTTCCCCTATAATTCCCACCGATTTACCAACGGCGATATCCAGATCGATATTATTACAGGCCCGGATTTCCCCTTCCTTTGCATGGAACACCGTTGTTAAATTGCGAATGCTGAGCAGACTCATAGTATTTCCTCCTATTCAATCCGTTTTTCCTTTAATCTGGGGTCGAGCAGGTCGCGAAGTCCGTCGCCCAAAAAGTTGAAAGCCAGTACGGTAACCATAATAGCCAGACCCGGGAAGATGGTTAGATGAGGTGCGGTCTGCAAAAAGCCTTTCCCATCCTTCAGCATTAATCCCCATACCGGTGTCGGTGGCTGCACTCCCACTCCTAAAAAGCTTAATCCGGCGGCGGCCAGGATGGTATGTCCGATCCCCACGCTGGCCATTACAATAATCGGGGCCATAACGTTGGGAAGAAGATGCCGGTACATAAGGTATAGGTCGGTTGCACCCAAGGCGCGGGCGGTTTCCACGAATTCCTTTTGCTTTTCGGCCAAAACCGTCCCTCGAACCACCCGGGCGTATCCCATCCATCCCACCAAGGCCAGGGCAAACATAACGTTAAACATACCGGGACCCATGAGCCCGGCAATTATTAGGGCCAGAATCAATCCCGGGAAAGCCAGGAAAATGTCGACCAGGCGCATTATAACTTCGTCAACTATCCCGCCATAAAACCCGGCCAGCATGCCAATAAAAACTCCGGTTACTGCACAGATAGCGGTAACCGTAATACCAATCAGCAGTGACAATCTAGCTCCAAAGATAATTCTGCTGAAGATGCACCGGCCAAGGTCATCGGTCCCAAAGGGAAACTCCATACTAGGTAAGAGCAGGGCTTGTTCCAGTCGCTGTTCGCTGGGCGAATGCGGAGCCAGGAGTGGTGCGAAGATGGCGGACAGCACAAGCAGGATGACAATGATCAGCCCGATAAGCGCCAGCTTGTTTCTGGCCAGCATTTTGAACCAACTCACCTTAAAACTCCCTTTCGAATCGAATCCGGGGGTCCAGATACATATAAATAATATCCACCAGTAAATTGACCAGTACAAAAACTACCCCAAAGAAAAGGACGCATCCCTGGATCATGGAAAAGTCCCGGGCAAAGATTGAATCGACCAGGAGTTTGCCCAGGCCTGGCCAGGCAAAAATCGATTCCACAATCACAGTTCCTTCCAACAGATGGCCCAATTGCAAACCTATCACGGTAATCAATGGAATAAAAGCGTTTTTCAGTGCGTGATTATACATAACCCGCGCTTCTGGCAAACCCTTCGATCTGGCCGTTGTTATGTAATCCTGCTGCAAAACCTCCAACATGCTGGAACGGGTTAATCTGGTAGTTATGGCAGCCAGGCCGGCGCCCAGAGTCAGTGCCGGCAGAATAATGCAGCGCAACCCGCCATATCCGAATACGGGAAGCCAACCCAGGGTGAGCGAAAACAAGAGAATGAGCAGCAAGCCCAACCAGAAATTTGGCACGCTGGCAGCAAGCAATGCTCCGGTCATGGCTAAGTAGTCAAATATGGAAGATTGCCGGGCAGCGGCAATAATCCCCGCCGGTATGCCAATGAGCATGGAAATCAGCAGTGCAGCCAGGGCAAGTTTAAAGGTAGCCGGGGCCCTGGTTAGGATTTCTTCCATTACCGGATCACCGGTAATCAGAGAACACCCAAAATCCCCATGGAGGGTATGGCGCAACCAGCAAAGATATTGAACGGATACAGGAGAATCCAAACTCTCCTCAACCCGAATCTGTTCAATATCTTCGACCGTAAGGTTGTCCAATCCGTACCGGGCCATGGCGATCATTTCCGCCGGATCGCCCGGTGCCAGATGCATCAGGGAAAAGGTCATCAAAGTAACCCCCAGCACGACTACGATCAACAGGGCCAGGCGCCGGGCCAGGTATTTGAACATGGAAGCACCTCCGTAAATTACCATAAAAAAACACACCCCATTAATAAGATGGGGTGTGGCCTTCGTGGTCCGATTATATCACGCATCTATGTTTAAAATTATGTAAAGGTTATGACAAAATACTTAAGCAAATGACCTTCATGGTCATATTATTACCCTTTATAATATCAGGTTTGTTTGTTAAAGTCACATTAAAAAATCTAAAATTTAAGAGGACAGCAGGGTGGAACGTTTTTTATAAAGCAGAAAGAAGAAAAACGGTGCACCCAGGGTAGCGGTAATTATGCCCACCGGGATTTCCAGCGGCTGAAAAAGAACCCGGGCCAGAGTATCTCCCATAACTAAAAGAAGACTGCCCAGGATTCCCGATAAAAAAATAAGATAACGGTAGTCGTTGCCGATCATCATCCGGGCCAGATGGGGAGCTACGATCCCAATAAAACCGATGGTCCCGGCTACACTGACCGCACTTCCGGCCAGTATTGAGGCATTAATGATAATCAGAAACCGGGAAACCTCAATGGATAACCCGAGATTCTTGCCGACTTCCTCCCCCAGCATAAAAAGGTTGATCCGCGGGCTGAGATATATGGCGGTCAGTGCCCCCAGCAGGCTGTACGGCCATATAATATCAAAATAGGGCCAGCCCCGTCCGGTCAAGCTGCCTACCAGCCAGGTGTAGGTGATTCCCAGTTCGTCGCTGTGCAGAATCATTATAGCGGAGGTAAAGGCCGAAAAAAGTGCTCCCAGAGCAACTCCGGCCAGTATAATGGTGATATTGGAACTGCTGCCATCCCGCCGGGAAAGAGCATAAATAATTAGACCTGCCAGCAAGGCGCCTAAAAAGGCGGCAGGAGGAAGTAACCTGATATTACCCGGCAGAATGCACATAACGATGACCGCAGCCAGTCCTGCTCCTGAATTGGCTCCGATAATATTGGGCGATGCCAGGGGATTGCGCAACAGCCCTTGCAAGAGGGCTCCCGCAATCCCCATATTGAGGCCTACCAATGCAGCTACCAGGGTGCGCGGTAACCTGACATTAAGGATAATATGAGAGGTCAGCCGGTCCGTGCAACTGCCTGTAAACACTGACAGCGCATCCCGCAAGGAAAAATGCAGGGTGCCGTTGAATATGCTGAACATTATGGCCAGAGCCACCAGGAGAGCAAAGAAGAATATCCATGACAAACGGCTGCGCTGCCTGGCATGCTGCTTGGAATCAATGCTATATTGGAGTCGGTTTTCCATTATTTGCAGCCTTTTATTTGAATGTTTCAGGTGCCAGTAATTTGGCGGTTACATCCAAAGCTTCCAGTACATTTATCTTCCCGGGAGCGATATTACCGGGAACAATAATAAGCTTGTCGTTCTTTACCGCTGACAATTGTTTCCACATAGGATCGTTCTGATACATGTCCAGCAGTTCTTCGGGGCTGATATTCTTGGCGGCAGCAGTATCTGCTGGGCCCTGGCTTTTGCCTTCGCCCGCTCCATTAGCGCTTCCATTGCCAGCCCCGGTTCCCTGGCCTTTACCTTGCCCTTTACCTTGTCCCTGTCCGGTGCCGGATCTGAAGCCCGGCTGCAGGATAAGGATGGCATCCGGGTCTTTCTGAATAATGGTTTCCATATCGAAGGTGACAAAGCCGGCTCTGGAGCTGTTGGATACCTTTAAGGGCACAATGTTTTCAATGCCCAGATCGGTCAAGAGTCTGCCCCAAAAGCAGAATGATTGCGCTGCCAGTATGTTTTGGCTGCCTCCCTGAATAAACAGGGCGGTTTTGATGGGCGATGCCTTTAACTTCTCACGCAGTTGAGCCGATTTTTCTTCAATCTTTTGAGCATAGGCGGCGGCTTCGGCCTGGCGGTTAAGCGTCTTGCCGATCAGGTCGATTCTTCCCACCAGTTGATTCTCGGCTTTGCTGGGGTCAATACATACTACGGCCGCCCCGCTGGCTTCCAGGCTATTAAGTATGGAGGCATGGTTTTTGGCATGGGCAATAATAAGATCAGGTGCCAGTTTGTTAATCATTTCGATATTGGGGGTATTCTCAAAGGAAATACCCGGTAAATCCTGGGCTTCTGGGCGAGGTATCACGTATTCGCTCACCTTTCCTACCGGGATTACACCCAGGTCAAAAAGTGTCTCGGTCATACTTGAATTCAAGGCCAGCACTCGTTGGGGCTGTTCGGGAACCTGAACTTCACGCCCCAGATCATCGCTGATGGTACGGACTTTGCCTGGCTGATCACTGTCCTTGCCGGCAGTTGATTTTGCCGGTGACCCGCACCCTGCTATCGCAACAAGTAAAAATATCATTATCAAGCCAGCTAAAAAGCCTTTTCTTTTATTCATAAATCCATCTCTCCCTAAGCTTTTTTTATCTCCACCCAGTGTCCTGGCTCGCCGTCAACATCGGCCAGCAGCCGGTAATTGTCTATGCAGGTTTTTTGCAATACCGCTTCCAGTTCTGCTCCTTTCAAAAACCCCCCCTCACCCTGGGCTTGCAGCTTTTGGCGTTTTTTGCCTTGCAGCCGCTTGCGCATGCTGGCCGGGGTATAGCGACCCAGCCCGCCTCCTACAAAAGCAATGCCCCCGCTTTTCAAGACCCGGTTTATTTCCTGCAGGCCCTTGACCTGATCCTTCCAAAACCAGAGGGAACCACGACTGATAACCAGATCGGCGAAATCATTCTCAAAGGGAAGGGCGGTCACATCCGCACCAACAAAATGAACTGGATTATCCAGGTGGTTGGCGGCCGCATTTTTTTCAGCCTGTTCCAAGGCCTCGGGATCAAGGTCGACAAAATACATCTCCAATTCGGTGATTTTGGCCAGCTCGATGCCCAGGAATCCATGGCCGGTGCCAATATCCAGGCATTTACCGGAGGTGATCCCGTAATCATCCAGGATTTGTTGGGCTATCAAAGGATAGACCGGCATTAAATGCAGAAATGAATCAGACACTAAAACTCCCCGCTTTCATTAAGAGTATGATCAACTGATGCCCAAGGGCAGAACGAACGAACGATCCAAGCCGCCCAGATTGCAAACCCGGGCGGAAACATCATAAACATCTTTTAGGAGGTGACTGGTAATAATATCCTCGGCCTGGCCATAGGCGCGAACTTGGCCCTCCTTGAGAACCACAAAATAATCGGCCACGCTCATGGCCTGATTGATATCATGCAGTACCAGGATAAAGGTTTTATTGAATTGCAGGCGAATTTGCCGGATTATCTCCAAGAGATACCACTGGTATTTCAGATCCAGAAAGGTTATAGGCTCGTCAAGCAGGACAATGTCAGTATCCTGAGCCAGGATCATGGCAATCCAGGCGCGCTGTCGTTCACCCCCGGAGATCTTGTCCAGGGAGCGGTCGCGGAGCGAACCCAGATTCATATAGTCGATGGCCCATTCAATAATCTTCCGGTCGGATTCTTTCAGAAACCAGCCAAACTGCTGGTAAGGACTGCGGCCCATAGCTACCAGTTCATAAACGCTGAATTGTTGGATGGCTTCCAGATTCTGCGGCAACAAGGCGATATGCCGGGAAATCCACTTGCGCTTTTTGTAGCGGATATCCTCGCCGTTGAGCAGCACCTGACCGCGTTCGGTCTCCAAAAAGCCATTCAGGCAGCGCAAGAGAGTTGATTTGCCGGAGCCGTTGGGTCCGACCAAAGCCATTATCTGTCCCTGCTTGACAATAATATTGATATCTTCCAGTATCGGCTGGGTTTTATAAGAAAAACTCAGGTTTTTGATATGTAACATAAAAATACCCCTTTGTTCAGCTCAGGCTTTGGCCCCTTTGATAACCCTCAGGTAATGCTCCCAGCCTTCCCAGCGCAAATGAAGCTTATGCTCGGCCCATAGCGGGGGAAGTGCCACCTCGGGAGAGGCGGGAATAAAAGACTGGAGGGCCAGGTATTCCTGAACCGGCTGGGACAACAGGAAATCCCCGATTTCCAGCAGGCGTTCATCGGCTTTTTTGCTCCATACCATAACCTGGGGCATGCAGAATGTGCCATCCTGCGGCCAGAGCAGGCGGGTATGCTTGTTGCGGGAGATTCGGGCAAAGGCAATATTGGTTATCCCCAGCGGGTAAAGACCTTCATCGACCTTATTGACAACATCGATGGGGGCCCCTTGATGCTGCACATTGGCATTAAAATCAACAAATCTATCGGGGTAATGAGCCTCCATGAAAGTGCGGACAATCTTGGAAACCATCCGGTATTCATCCGGCATTAGAATCTGTTGCCGCCAGCGGGGTTCCAGCAGGTCTTCCCAGCGCCGGGGGAGATCCTTTTCCGCGAGCAGGTCCTGATTGTAGAAAATGCTGAAAGGAATAATCACAAAGGGGTTAAAATACCCTCGCGGATCGGTAAAGCCTGCTTCGACCAGTTCCTCCCGCAGGGGAAAACGACCCGGCAGGGCGCGAAAATGCTCGCAGAGATAACCCGCCGGCAAGTCCGCGAAATCGTTGACATGACCGACCATTAAATCCGGCATCTCCTGCCGGGCCAGATAGATTTCCAGCAAACCGTCTTCGGTAGGCCGGTGCGGCTGAGTCTCAATTTGAATCTCGATCCCGTGTTTCTCCTGCATCTTCCGACCGTGCTCCTTGAGCATTTCCTCCAGGGATCTGCTGATATTCAGCGGACAATGTACCAAAACTCTGGCCACGATACCACTCCTCCTTATTCTCATTCTTCATCCCGATACGCTTTCCGCTTCTCAAATGATCCCGTAAACTGGCAAAGTGTTTTTCCTGTCCAATCAAACCCTCAAGTATTTTCTTTTCTTCTACTGTAGTTTGATAAAGCTTGTCCATACCGCCGTTTTTCATTATCACTCTTTGCCTGGCCATTAAGATAAGGGTTGGATCATGGGATACCAGCAGTACTATCTTACCTTGTCCGGTAAGAATTTTCAGAGCCTTCAGCCGGTCAATGCCGGCATTCTCAATTTCATCAATAAGTACCACCGGAGCATTGCTGATGGTTGCTACATCAGCCACCATCAGGGCCCGGGACTGACCCCCGCTTAAACGGGTAAGGTTATCCGTGGGGAAAACCGGCTCGCCGGACAGTTCATTGCTTATGGTCAGTACCTTTTGTATGGTTTTTTGCGGATTATTAATGGCGCGTACCTGAGCGTGCATCAATAGGAACTCTTCAATAGACATATCAATAACGAAATTCATGTTCTGGGATACCTCAGCAACCAGATGCCGCAGCTCTTTGTCTTCTGAACCTTGATCCATGGGCTGCTCGTCAATCAAGATGGTTCGACCGGTCAGGGTTTCGCCATCCGCATACTGCTCAATATCGGATATTAATTGAGTTTTGCCGGAACCGGTAGGACCGACGACGGCCAGTACTTCACCTGCGGCAATGTCCAGACGTTGCACCTTTTCGGGATTGCCATCTTTATCCAAGCCACCTATGATGCTTATTTTTCCAAGCATTGATCTACTCTCCCAAAGTCAACTTTTTTAACATTCCCCATCTGATAAGTTTTGCCCACAATGGTTTCGCCTGCACAATAGGAACAAATGGCGGCTGGCATAGGATATTTCAACTCTTTACCGGTGATACTATCCAGCTCTTTACTTTTAACTATTTCATTTTTGAGTCTTAACGAACCTTTACCCGTCAGACCGTTAAAATCCAAAACCATGGCATGAGGGTTAACTATTTCCACCTTATGACGGAATACCTCCCTTTCGGCCTGGGAAACGATATCTCCTTTGGTAATAACGACAATATCTGCCGTACTTAACATCGGCCCTACTTTTTTAGGAGTTTCGATTCCGATCAGATTATCAATTACGCAGATAGATAAACAGCCATAAACGGCCGGAGCACAACGATGGCACAAACCGGCTGTTTCCAAAACCAGGACCTCAACAGCCTGTTCTTCAGCCCAGCGTTCAATTTCTTCCAAATTGGCCACATAAAAATGGTCGGGGCAGATATAATCACTCAAGCCAACCGCTACCGGGATATTCAAACGGCGATAGCGTTCGTCATCAGAGGTTTGCAAACAATCAATCTTGCAAGCGGCAACCGAAATGCCATTTTTCAAAAGATGAGCAATCGTATGTATCATAACTGATGTCTTACCTGAAGATGGAGTACCGGCAACAATAACCAAACGCAACTTTAACACCTGCTTCTTAAGAATATACGTAGTTGAGTAATACTGAATATTTAGTAGGTTAATTACTTAACCTCATCAAACTTAATAGCATAGACCAACATAAATAAACATAATATAACATAAACAGACAACCAGAGCACATATTACTATTTATCATAGCTAATTATGAACATAAGTCAATAAAAATAAATGATGTATAGAAAAATGATGGAGAATAGTTATGTTATGTAGCGGGATGAAGAAATACTAAGGTGTGCTTGGCAAAGTAAATGCGATGTTGTGGGTTATTATATTGCCCTGGCCTGCCACTTGACATAATCTTATCCAAACGTATCTAGGATTAATCTGGTGGCAGGCCCAGGACATTATATGAAGAGTATTTGCGTAAAACTCCGGTATAAGTTGATAGGACTCTATAACGAGGTGAAAAGATGTTCCCCGCTTCTTTAAGCGGTCGGGTTCCTATTAACAAAACAGGAGGCGGGTTATAACGAAGCGTTG
>JAQUXM010000020.1:17431-25365 GCA_028692415.1 Syntrophomonadaceae bacterium
CCCGCCTCGTTGCAGCGATGCGGAAGAAACTGCTCCACCGTTTCTTCCTATGCTTAAATCGAGATTTTAACACTTGGTCGTTTTTAGCTAGAATATATTAGCTTGCCCCGGGTGTTTGGATAATACATATTATTTCCAAAGGTCCAGTACTTTTCGGCGATAATAACTGCTGTATAATACAGCCGCCGGGTTGTGTCCCAGGACACGATCTTTTACGATAATGGTGGTAACGGGTGCATCCGAATGTTTGGTGAAGAGTATGTCATGCCCGACACACAAGCCGCAAATGATGTTCAAGTTACTCTGCTTTTGATTAAGGAAAAGAGCCTGGCCGATCGGGTTGCACATAACCTCATCCTGACCGGCTTTTATCTGCTGTAAATCCAGGCTGCTTTTTAACAGCCCGCCGTTTTTGCATATTACCAGCCAGACTTCAAAGTCCTTTTTAAGGTATTCCGATATGGTCTGTGCTTCCTTGACCAAGCCTATGCAGGATGCCACACCCAGCCTGGTATAACCCATTTCCCTGGCGAAATGCCTGATCTCCTCCAAACGAGTGGCCTGCTGGTAGTATTGGGCTTCAATAGCTGCTGAGGCCTTGGTCAGCTTGAGGTTCTCAGGTTCCCGGTATTTGTCTATTATTTTGTCATTAATATCCGAATAACAATCACGGCCTTTACGGCAACGTTGCTTTTGACAGAGAGAACAGTCTTGGCCGATTGGTGGCGAGGAGCCATCTTCCGAATTTTTTTCGAAATTTTTCATCATAAATAATTCACCGCTTTCCTGGAGAGTATTTTTTATGTAAATAACTCAACTTTGGCAGTTGACTTATAATGCGATACAGTATGGTAGCTACTGAAATGTCATTGCTATGAAAACAATATCGCAAGCGACCTTCAAGCCTGTCATTGTTATGAAAACAATATCAGCAAGCGAGCTCCAAACCTGTCATTGCGAGCGCAGCGCGGCAATCTTCTTCCCCCGCAGGTTCAACAGTACCTCGCCCGTTCAATGTCGCGTAATATTCCGTTTTCGTTTATCGTGGTGCAGCTTTGCTGCATGAACAATTGCGAGGAGCGCAGCGACGCGGAATCTTCCCCGGTAATTTATGAGCAAGCAGGAAAGGGCATAAGCCTCTCCTGCTTGGCTATGGTTTTATCTATTTTGCGTATTGTTGGGATTGTTTAGACCGCGGCCCCCGCCGCCTCCCATGCCTCCAGTAGCATTACCGCCACCGCTTCTGCGTCCTTGCCCTTGTCCTTGCCCTTGCCCTTGTCCTTGTCCGGGCTTGTTTGCGTTATTTCCACGACCTGTTGCACAACCTCCTCTTAGCCGACCAGTTCCAGCTCCCTGTCCTTGAGGACCAGTTCCATCTTTGTTAGGCATAATTCTCACTCCTTCCTTTCAATAGACAATTGTTTTAAAATATTTTCCCAAAGGGGAAAAAGCATCTCTTTTATCTGCTCATCGGCTCCGGGAATCTGAGCCTGACTAATAGAATCAGCTATTTGCGTACTGAAAGGTACCCGGCCCAGCACCGGCATTTCGTTTCCCCGGGCCCAATCTTCTATTTCCTCGCATATTTCTGGATTCAGATCCCATTTGTTAATTATCAATACGCCCTTGATGCCACGCAGGCGCATCAATTGACTGACCCGCTGCAAATCATGAAAACCTGAACGGCTTGGTTCGGTAACCAGGACCACCAGATCGACCCCCACCATGGATGATATGACTGCACAGCCGATACCTGGCGGGCCATCGGCGATAATGAGGGGGATTGCGTTTTCTGCGGCCGTTTTACGAGCCATCGTCTTGACCTGAGCTACCAACTTGCCGGAGTTCTCTTCACCTGGCCGCAGCTCAGCGAAAAACACCGGATGGTTTTCCCGGGATACTCCACTAAACCAGCGGCCCGAAGGCCTGGCGTGCATGGTTATAGCTTGCACGGGACAGATCCGGGCACAAAAACCGCAACCTTCACAGGCCAGGGGGATAACCCGGTATTCTGAGTCAATGGCCTCGAAACGGCAAAGCTCTGCACAAAGGCCACAGCTTATGCAGGAGTCTTCATCAACTGATGCAGTTTCACCCGCACTAAAATCTACGGTCATTAGCTTTTGCGGCTGCAGGAGAATAGGCAGGTTGGAGGCATCTACATCGTAATCACAGGCGATGCAGTTGTCGGCAAAATGTATGAATGAAGAAGTCAGGGAGGTTTTACCGGTTCCCCCTTTGCCGCTTATAAGCAGTATCTCTTTCATGACAACGCCTCCTTAATCCGGCCCATAATATCATTTATAATTCCGCGTAACTCCGGCATGGCCTCCAGGGGATCCTGACCCCGCATATAAGCCCGGGCCAATTCCGGGCTGAAGGGGATTCGCGCCAGGATGGGAACGCCTATTCTTTCTGACAGAGCCGCCAGTTCCTGCTCCTGTCCCTGCCAGCGGTTTATCACCAATCCGCCGGGTATACCCAGTAACCCCATTGCTTCCAGGGACAGTTCCAGATCATGCAAACCAAAAGGGGTGGGCTCGGTTACCAGCAGGCAATAGTCGCTGTTGCTTATTGATTCAATCATGGCACAGGTAGTTCCGGGCGGGCAATCGATGATCCTTAATTCCGCCTCCGGTTTTTTCTTCTTGACGGCCTTGATCAGCGGCGGGCTCTGGGCCTCGCCAACCGTCAGCCGGCCGGTTAACAGGGTTCCAAAACCCGGCACAATTGCTTCTTCGATAACTCCAATATGGTGTTCCTTTTCTTTTATGGCAGCCTCCGGGCAAAGATAAGCACAGGCCCCGCAGGAATGACAGAGTTCATTAAAAACCAGCACCTTGTCCGGCATTACCACCAGAGCATTGAACTTGCATAGCTCTGCACATATTCCACAGCTGGTACATTTCCCAAAGTCAATCTCGGGAACCAGCCGGTTAACATTAGTAGTAGATGTTGCTTGCTGGGGCAATACCAAGCCTGCATTAGGTTCTTCTACATCGGTATCAATCAGTACCGGATTAAATTCGCCCAGAACCTTCATCAAACAGGTGGATAATAAAGTCTTTCCAGTACCGCCTTTACCACTGGCTACTGCGATTTGCATGCTTTGCTCCCTTCTCCGTTTCCTATCAGCTATGGCAATCTCCAGCATGAGAATGTTCGGAACAAACTGATCCAGTGCTGACTAATTGACCTTTTTCGTATACAGCAATTACTTCATCGATTTTACCGGAAGCACCAACAATTACCTTTACGCCCTGGGATGCAAATAAATCCTGGGCACTTCCTCCCATGCCTCCGGCTATAACCAGTTCAACCCCCAGTTGTTTTAAAAAAACCGGTAAGGCACCGGGTACGTGACCAGGACTGGGTACTGGCTTAATAGATTTGCTAATTGTGTCATAGATGGTAAATTCTGCACAATGACCGAAATGGGGACAGACCATATTGTTTTCACTGGGAATGGCGATTAACATAATAAACATACCTCCAATATAATTATTTTTGACTTAGATTTTTTTATTATCCTGCCGCTTATGCAAATTAACTGTTTGGTGCCAACAACTCTGTCAGTTCATCGTTCTGATAGCTTGCCAGGGCTGCCTCGACTGTCTTGCCGGCTACACCGGAAAAAATCTTTACTCCGCCTTGCTGCAAGGCTTCAAAAGCCTTGGGGCCTACCCGATGGGATATAACCAGCCCCACATTGTTCTTCATCAGAGACTGAACAGCTCCGGTTCCCGCACCGTGAGCCGCCTCGGGGCCACTATTGGACAGAGGCTCCAATTTCTTGCTTTCCGGGTCCCAGAGCATAAAACAGGTACAGCGGCCAAAGCGTTCATCCACCAGTGCAGATGGGGAAGGACTCGTAGAACAAATAGCTATTTTTTTAGACATCTTTTTCGCTTCCTTTCAGATTTTAATTGATTAAACTTTCTGGATGCTGATGAACATCAAGTTTGTTTCCTTGAGTGAGCATACTCAACATATTCCTTCTGACTACTACCTTTATTTTGTGTTGTTGAATGATTAGCATGCAGAAAATATTATGAGCATATGTTCATAATCTAATATTATTTTTATTTTCCTATGATGTCAAGCAATTTAAGCCTAATAAGCTAATGTATTTAGTAATTATTTTAGGTAATACCTGAAAGGCTGATTAAAAATGATGAATTAAAAGTGTAAAGAGGAAGTATATGTTTATTATTGACATATGCTCATAACCGCGATATGTTAATGAAAGAGGATTCGAAGTTATTGAGAACAAAAACTGAAGCAAAACATTTAAAACAGAGAGGGGAATAATACATGAAATCAACGGATGTATTAATTATCGGTGGCTCGGCAGCGGGTTTAAGCTCAGCCAATTCAATAAAAACCTGGTACCCTGATAAGCAAGTAACTGTAGTCCGTGATGTATCGTATACGGTTGTACCCTGTGGGATTCCTTATATTTATGGGATGTTAAAGGCGGTGGAAAAGGATAAAATACCAGATGATGGATTTCTGAAAAAAGGCATTGAATTCATCATTGCGCGAGTAAGCGAAATCGATAGAACTAAACATGTAGTTGCTTTTGCAGATGGGGAAACAATCCATTACGAAAAATTGATTTTAGCAATGGGTGCCAGCCCGCTTGTTCCTTCGATACCTGGTGGGCAATTGGAAAATATATTTCCTATTAACAAGGATCCGCTTTATCTGCAAAAGATAGATGAAGTATTACAGCAGAGCAAGGATGTTGCAATTATCGGAGGCGGCTTTATTGGTGTTGAAATGGCCGAGCAAATTCGCCTCAAAGGTGATTATAATGTAACTTTGATTGAAGCTCTGCCGCATTGCTTAGCCATGGCATGTGAAGAGGAGCATGGAAAGAAGATAGAACTTGAACTGGATCGTCTGGGTGTAAAAGTTTTGACCAATACCAGGGTGGAATCATTTCTTGGCGATATAAAGGTGAATGGGCTTATGCTCTCAGATGGGAGCACTTTAGATGCAGATATGGTTATTCTAGGAATAGGAACCGTTCCCAATATAGAAATAGCAGGCAATTCCGGTTTAAAAGTTAATGCCCGGGAAGGAATAATCGTAGATGAATACTTGAGGACGAGTGATCCTGATATTTTTGCCTGTGGCGACTGTGCAAGCAAGTTTTCTACTATTAACGGTCAAGCGGTAGTGATTCGCCTGGCCTCAGTAGCTGCTTCCGAGGGATTGATTGCAGCCAGTAATCTATATAAATTGAATAGAAAAACCCAGGGCGCATTGGGGGCGTTTGCCACCAAGGTTGGAAATGTGTCAGTTGGTGCAGCTGGATTTACGGAACGTATGTGTAAAGAAAACGATATCGATTATTATATAGGCAAAATGATTGCACCTGATCGACATCCAGGTTCATTGCCAGGCTGCACGATGCAAACCGAAGTGAAGTTATTATTTGATCGAAAAGATGATCGGATTATCGGCGGACATGTTCTTGGTGGGGTGCAAGCAGCAGACATGGTAAATATTCTGGCCCTGGCCATTCAACAGCGATTGACTGCGGCGGAACTGGCCATTATGCAGTATGCAACTCATCCATTGTTAACCGGATCACCTTTGGTTTATCAAGTCATGTGGGCTGCAGAAAATGCTCTGGTTAGCAAATAGCTGCTTGGGGGTTGTAATAAGGATGCCTTAGATAATCGATGTCTAAAGCACTATAATGAGTCGAAAAGATGTCCCCGCTTCTTTAAATGGTGGGGTTCCTATTAATAGAACAGGCGGGGGGTGCCCCCCTCCCCCCCCGCCTCGTTGCAGCGGCACGGAAGAAACTGCTCCGGAGTTTCTTCCGATGCTTAAAATATGAGTAATCTTATAGCTAATAAACACCTGCAAGGGTGTTTTTTTTATGGGCAGAATAAACTGCAGGCCAAATGTCCATAATACTTGGCAGAGGGAGGCGAAAAAGCTTGACCGCTCCAGATCCCAAGCAACTAAAGAAGATTGCCATAGAAGAATATGAGACCTTGGTTCAGCGGGTTAAACCCAAACCTCCGGTACTAAAAAATTCCTTTTGGGCTTTTGTCGTCGGGGGCCTTATTTGCATGCTGGCTCAAGCTATCCAAAATTACTTAATGGCCCGGGGAATGGCTAAAACCGATGCCTCTTCATCTACTTCGGTAATCATGATATTTTTAGGAGCTTTGTTTACTGGTATTGGTATATACAATGAACTGGGAAAAATAGCCGGAGCAGGTTCTATCGTACCCATAACGGGATTTTCCAATGCCATTGTGGCTTCAGCTATGGAATTTAAACGAGAAGGCTATATATTCGGCGTAGGAGCTCGGATTTTTAGTGTGGCTGGTCCTACCTTGGTTTTTGGCTTTGTGATTTCCGTACTTATTGGAGTTATTAAGGTGTTTATCAGTACGTAAAGCAAGCCGCACTACACTCTGCTGGGCAAACTTTCGAGCATCAGTAAACTGTTGCGGCTATTAAAGGTATCGAGGGCAGATTCAGAGATAATATCTCTTTATAGGTTCAGCGGATAAACTCAAAAAACCCAGGTAAACATACAACGATAGATTAATAGTTGGTGAATGAGGAGATTTGTACTCCTCATGCCTTGCCCCTAACGCCTTACTTTAAATAGGGGGGAACATAATGCCAAATACTAAAAAAAAAGGAGCTCAGACGGTGGCGTTTAACAGTCCCCCGGTACTTACGGCCTGGGCTTCGATTGTGGGTCCGCGGGAAGGCGACGGCCCCTGGGGCCATGATTTTGACTGGATAATGGAAGATTATCTTTTCGGCGAACAGACCTGGGAGAAAGCCGAAAGCAAGATGCTGAGGGAGACGGTTAAGCATGCTATCAGCAAACGAAATTTTGAGCCGGCGGATGTAGAACTGTTGGTGGCCGGGGATTTGTTAAATCAACTGGTCTCTTCCAACTTTGCCGCCCGTGAATTAAGCATCCCTTTCCTGGGGCTTTATGGGGCTTGTTCTACGATGGCTGAGTCCTTAATTGTCAGCAGCATGCTGATGGATGGCGGCTTTTTTGCTAAAACCGTGGCTGCAGCCTGCAGTCATCACTATACAGCCGAAAGGCAGTTTCGCTTTCCCACTGAACAGGGTGTGCAGAAAGCCCCCAGTTCCCAATGGACCGCTACGGCAGCCGGGGCAGTGCTGCTTGAATCAATCGGGGTGGGACCCAGAATTACCGCAGCAACGATTGGCAAGGTAGTAGATATGGGTCAGAAAGATGCTTCCGATATGGGCAGTGCCATGGCCCCGGCGGCGGCTGATACGATAAAGACGCATTTTCAGGATTTAAACCTGCCTACCGATTATTATGATCTGGTAGTTACCGGAGATTTAGGCAAAGTAGGCATGGCTCTGGCTCAGCAGCTCTTTGTCAGGGATGGCCTGACTCCTCAGCCCAATTATAGTGATTGCGGGGTTTTATTGTTCGATGAGAGCCAGGAGGTGTTTTCAGGGGGAAGCGGTTGTGGATGCTCCGCCTGTGTTCTCTGTGGGCCTTTGCTGAAAAAAATGCTGGCGGGGGACTTTAAACGACTGCTTTTTGTTGCTACCGGTGCTTTGATGAGTCCTACCAGCAGTTTTCAGGGTGAAAGCATACCTGGCATAGCCCATGCGGTCGCAATAGAAAATTAATGGAGGATAAAAACTTGGTACCTCTCTATATGGCTTTTTTAATTGGCGGGGCACTATGTCTTATAGGTCAGTTAGTCATGGACTTGACCAAACCGGGCATTACTCCCGGGCATATTTTGGTAGGCTATATCTCGGCCGGGGCTGTCCTCAGCGGCTTAGGTTTATATCAGCCGCTACTAAAAATTGGGGGAGCCGGAGCCAGTATACCTCTTTCCGGTTTTGGCCATGTTTTAGCTCAAGGAACCTTAAAGGCAGTAGAAGAAAAAGGG
>JAQUXM010000020.1:25465-28480 GCA_028692415.1 Syntrophomonadaceae bacterium
GAGGTTGTCACATCGTCGAGCACCAATCGCCTTACCGTGGACCGGGGGATCGAGGCCGCGGTTGACGAAACCTGTTTTCCGCTTAAGGTTTTTCTGGGGCATGTCAGGGAACTTGCCGATCAAAATCTCAATTATTTATTTATTCCCAGATTAGTGAGTATTGAGAGCAAGAGTTATATTTGTCCCAAATTCATGGGTGTACCTGATATTGTTAGAGCAGCCATACCCCATCTGCCGCCTATACTGGATACTATCATCGATATCAGCAAGACTGATAAATATCTTAAGAATGACATTATTAAGGTAGGAAGGCTTTTTAATGCTCGGGATAAGCATATTAGACAGGCTTATCACCATGCCTGCCAGGAGTTGAAATTCTGCCGGGCCTTGGCCGGACAAGGCTGTACTATGGCAGAAGCAATTAAGATCTGGGAAGGTGAGAACATTGATATTAGCTCGGAAACTGATCTGAAGATTGGCGTTTTAGGTCATGGTTATTCACTTTATGATGAAAGTATAAGCATGAATATAATTAATCGGCTTAGAAACATGGGCTGTAAAGTTCTGCTACCGGAAGCGTTGGAGCGGTTAAGTGTGGAAACTGAGGCTGCAACTATGCCCAAACGCGTATTCTGGACTTTGGGGCGCAAAATGGTTGGCAGTGCCTTACATATGGCCAAAAGGGATGATGTTGATGGCATCATCTATGTAGCGTGTTTTGGCTGTGGACCCGATTCGATGATAGGAGAAATAATAGAAAGAAAGTTAAGGGACCAAGCTTTTATGTTAATAACTATAGATGAACATACCGGGGAAAACGGCCTGGTTACACGTTTGGAAGCCTTTTGCGATATGTTGAGAAGGAGGGCTGTGGTCTGTGAAAATAACCTTCCCGCACATGGGTAATATGCATATAGCGATAAAGTCTTTATTGGAAGGATTGAGGCTGGAAGTAATACCTCCTCCGCCGATCAGTAAGAAAACCTTGGAATTGGGGATCAAGCACTCCCCTGAATTTGCCTGTATGCCGCTGAAAATTAATATTGGCAATTTTATTGAAGCCCTGGATAGGGGAGCAGATACCATAATTATGGCGGGAGGCTGGGGGCCTTGTCGTTTCGGTTATTATGCCCAGGTGGAAAGGGAAATTTTGAACGATTTGGGATACAAGTTTAATATGGTGGTTCTGGAAGCACCCGATTCCAAGCTATCCGAATTATTAAAGCAGATTAAAGCATTGGGCGAGAATGTTTCTTTTTGGGAATTTATCCGAACTGTGAAATATGCCTGGCATAAACTTAATGCCGTGGAGGAACTGGAAAGAAAGCTGGAACATATATTACCTCGTACTACTGAAAAAGATAAAGCCGAACAGATATATGAACAGGGTTTAGTAAATATTGATAAGGCGCGCAATAGAAATGAAGTTGACAAGGCGGTTGTTATTAACCTTGAAGCAATGGATAAACTTCCTCGGCACGGGGGGCAAATTCTTAAAATTGGTTTGATAGGGGAAATCTATACTATACTGGAGCCCAGTGCCAACTATAATATTGCCAATTATATCGCGCGGCTTAACGCCGAAGTAACGCGCTCCATTTACACCAGCGAGTGGGTGAATGATCATCTTCTAGGTGGATTGGTAAAGAAATCGAATCACCGTTATATTTTAAAGACTTCAAAACCCTATTTGAATTATGCGGTTGGCGGGCATGGACGTGAAACAGTAGGAAATGCAGTCAATTTTGCCCGAGAAAAGTATGACGGTATTGTGCAAATAGGCCCCCTGACCTGCATGCCGGAAATTGTAGCCCAATCGGTATTAGGCCAGGTAAGCAGCAAAGAAAATATCCCTTGTATGACTTTATGGTTTGACGAACACTCTGGTACCGCCGGTATAAACACCCGCCTGGAAGCCTTTATCGATATGCTGCGCCGAAAAGGGGTCCAGCAGGCAGTTGCTTTATAACGAAAAGATATCAAGACAGGCGGCGGGTTCCAATCTCGCGCCGCGTTGCAGCGGTGCGGAAGAAACTGCTCCGCAGTTGCTTCCGATGCTTAAAAGGAGGAAGATGGATTGAACTACTATCTCGGTGTGGATATAGGGTCGGTAAGCAGTAATTTTGTCTTACTCGACCAGCAGGGCAAGCTCAAAAGCAAATTGTATCTGCGCACTCTGGGCAACCCGGTTAAAGCCTTGCAGGATGGCTATAGCTTAATAAAGGATGGTTTATCCAATAACAAGAAGATTAAAGGAGTTGGGGCTACCGGCAGTGGGCGTCACCTGGCCTCCATTTTACTTGGCGCTGATGTAATTAAAAACGAGATTACGGCGCATGCGGTTGCAGCTTCAACACTTTTCCCCGATGTAAAAACCATTATCGAAATCGGGGGTCAGGATTCAAAAATCATTATATTGAGAAACACGATTGTACATGATTTTGCCATGAATACCGTATGTGCTGCAGGAACCGGTTCTTTCCTGGACCAGCAAGCGGCGCGGCTTAATATAGCCATAGAAGATTTCGGCTCGCATGCCTTGAAATCCACCCAGGCAGTGAGAATAGCCGGACGCTGTGGTGTCTTTGCCGAATCGGATATGATTCACAAGCAGCAGATGGGATACCCGGTGGAAGATATAATTATGGGTCTTTGTGAAGCCCTGGTCAGAAACTATCTGAATAATGTAGGCAAAGGCAAGAAGATTGAAGCCCCGGTAGTATTTCAGGGTGGAGTGGCAGCCAATGCCGGTTTGCAAAAGGCCTTTGCTAAAGTCTTAAACCTGCCGGTGGAGGTTCCTGAACATTATGAAGTTATGGGTGCCATCGGCGCTGCCATACTGGCCCGGGAGCATATGGAACATAATCTGGTTGCCACCGCTTTTAGAGGTGATAATTTTATTCTGGAAGGCCAATTTAAATCCAAGAGTTTTGAATGTTCAGGCTGCCCCAATATTTGCGAGATAGTATGTATCAAGCGAGATGATGAGATCCTGGCTTATTGGGGGGACCGCTG
>JAQUXM010000020.1:28580-33175 GCA_028692415.1 Syntrophomonadaceae bacterium
AAGCAGAAAACATTTGTAACTTCGAAAAAATAGGTTATAATCATCTAAACAAAGTTAATATTTAGCGCTGGGGGAGCTTTGCTTGTGAAGCTGAGATAGAGGACTGGCCTCTGAACCCTTTGCACCTGAACTGGATAATACCAGCGGAGGGAAGCGTTTTTCCTGAATTCATAATACAGGTAAACCTTTTTTGCTGGTTGCCTGTATTTTTATTTTGGTGTGAGTGTTAGGGGTAATCAATCCTGAAAAAAGTAAGCTCTTCTAGTAATGATGGCCTGAAAATACAAACGAAAGGAGAATAAAATGCGACATATTCTAAGTATAGCCGGTTCGGATTCCTGTGCCGGTGCCGGAATCCAGGCTGATCTCAAAACCATTTCAGCTCTGGGAGGATACGGTCTTACAGTGATAACTGCAGTAACTGCTCAGAATACTACCGGGGTCCGCGCATTTCAGGAGGTGCAGCTGGATATTGTGCAAGCTCAATTGGAAGCAATATTTGCTGATATAAGGGTTGATGCCGTCAAAATCGGGATGCTGGCCAGCAGCCAGCTAATCGAGCTTATTACTTCGTTTTTTTCTTCGCTGTATAAGGGCCGGATTTTCAAGGACAAATACGATTATGCTCATTTGCCGCTGGTAGTTGACCCGGTAATGGTTGCAAAAAGCGGGGACCGCTTACTGGCCGAAGCAGCAGTAGAGAGTCTCAAAAGCCGGCTTTTCCCGCTGGCTACGGTTATTACTCCCAACCTCCCGGAAGCGGAGAAGCTTTTGGGCAGGGGAATTCCTAACCATGCAGCCATGGAGGAATCCTGCAGAGAACTACTCAAAATGGGTCCCCGCTATGTCGTCGTCAAGGGGGGACATCTCCCAGGCGAGCCGGTAGATATGGTTGGAAATAATAATTCTGTTTATATGCAGGGTGGTAAACGGATACCAGGCAATAACAACCATGGCACGGGTTGCACGTTTTCTTCCGCGTTGGCTACATTTTTGGCACAAGACTATGAAGTGCCGGAAGGAGTAAGAAAAGCCAAGAAGTATGTGGAAGGATGCTTAAAAGGTGGTTTTGCCATCGGACAAGGGGTGGGGGTTATGGATCACCTTAATGAGTTGAGGGGAGATAAGAAATGTTAAAAAGCTGTGCACCAATCTGGGATGAGATGAGAACGTCAAAGCCGCTGGTTCACTGTATTACCAATTATGTGACAGTCAATGATGTAGCCAATATTATTCTTTGCGCCGGGGGTTCTCCGGCTATGGTCGAGCATCCTGATGAAGCCGGGCAATTTGTTAACTTTGCCCAGGCTCTTTACCTGAATTTTGGGACGCTTGGCAGTGAGCAGGAAGCTGCTATGCTGGCGGCCAGCCGGCAGGCGACCGTAAAAGGGGTGCCTATGATAGTTGATCCGGTAGCCTGCGGAGTAATACCTAGAAAATTGCAGGTTTGGGACAAAATCCGCCAGGTCGGAAAGATAACGCTGGTTAAAGGCAATACTGCTGAAATCAAGAGCCTGGCCGGTTTACAGGGGCAGGCCCGCGGGGTTGACTCCTTGGATAGCGGTGAAGGTTTGGAAGCAGCTTGCCGCCAGTTGGCTTGCCGCGAAAATGCAATTGTTGCTGCTACGGGAGTAGTTGATGTAGTGGCGGGCAGTGATAAGGCAGCTCTGATCAGTAATGGCTGTTCTTTGTTTCAGAATATAACCGGCGCGGGTTGTATGGTAGCCGGAGTCATGGCCGCCTGTATCGGAACTCCGGATGCCGATCCCTTTTTGGCCAGTATTACCGGCCTGCTGGCCTATAATATAGCCGGGGAAAGAGCAGCGGCCCGGGCCGGTGAGAACCCCGGAACCTTCCGCAGCTTGCTTTTTGATTACCTTTATAATCTCAAAGGTGAAGATATCCTCCGGGAGGCTAAAATCGAATGGTGAATATAGATTATTCGCTTTATCTGGTGAGTGATCGCAGCCTTCTGGGTGGCCGCGATTTGCTTCAAGAGATCAAGAAGGCGATCAAAGGTGGGGTAAGTATCGTACAGTTACGGGAAAAGGAGGCCAGCAGCCGCCAGTTTTATAATTTAGCCATGACCTTAAAAAGTGAACTGGGTAGTTTAGGAGTACCCTTGATCATCAATGATCGTCTGGATATTGCATTGGCAGTGGATGCGGATGGTCTGCACATCGGGCAGGATGATTTACCCTTCTCCGCAGCCCGACAGTTGTTGGGACCGGACAAGATTATTGGTTTGTCGGCCAGCAGCCGGGCGGAAGCTGAGGAAGGAGCCAGGCTGGGGGCTGATTACCTGGGGGTAGGTCCGCTGTTTGCTACCCCTACCAAAGCTGATGCAGCTATGCCTACCGGTCTTGCTTTGCTGGCCGGATTAAAAAAAGAGCTTTCGCTTCCGCTGGTCGCCATTGGGGGCATTAACCTGGACAATGTTGCGGCCATACGCAAATCTGGTGCAGACGGAGTGGCGGTAGTATCGGCTTTGATGGGCAGCGATGATATTGAAATGGCCGCGCGGAGGATTCTGGCAAAATGGCAAAAAGGCTGATGTTTTTTGTAGATTTTGACGGCACCATTTCCCGGGAGGATGTATGCTATACCATGGTTAAAACCTTTGCCCGCGAGGGCTGGGCAGAATTGAACACTCTTTGGGAAGAAGGGACCTTGTCTACGGGGGATTGCGCCCAGGCAACACTTGATTTGATAAGTGCTTTACCTGAGGAGCTAACGGCATTCTTTGCCCGGATGGAGATTGATCCAGCTTTTCCCGTTTTCCTGCAATGGGCGAAGGAGCAAAACCACCCCGTTTATATATTAAGTGATGGCTATGCCAACTATATCGATCTGATTCTTAAAAGAGAGAGAATAGATGCGGAATATTACGCAAATATCATGGAATACCGGGAAGGCTGGCATATCCATATGCCTCACCTTAATCCCGAATGTGGAAAATGCGGGGTGTGCAAGCAAGGTAAAATAGCAGAGCTATCCCATCCTGATTTTACAAAAATATACATTGGCGACGGCTATTCTGACTTATGCCCGGCCCGGCACTCCGACATGGTATTTGCCAAGCGGACCCTGGCAGATTTGTGCGGTCAGGAAGGGATATTCGTTTATAATTTTCAAAGCTTTAATGATATTTTAAGCAAGATGCAGGAAATATTTTAAGCATTGGAAGAAACTGCGGAGCAATTTCAACCCACCGCTGCAACGAGGCAGCGCCTCGTTATAGGCCACTGCCTGTTTTGTTAATAGTAACCCGACCGCTTAGGGGGGCACATTTTTTCGCCTCGTTATGGCAGATAAGGAGCATGATGATGAACTATAAAACCCAAAAGGAAGCAGCCCGCCAGGGTGTTATCACCACACCCATGAGAACTGTGGCGGCTCAAGAAAACATTGATCCCGAAGCTTTGCGCCAGGGCATAGCTAAAGGCACCATGGTTATTCCCGCCAACCCCAATCATAAATCATTGCGGCCCTGGGGTATCGGGCAGGGCATGAAGACCAAGATCAACGTAAACCTGGGTATTTCCCAGGACTGCTGCAACTACGAAGCCGAACTGGCCAAAGCCCAAAAAGCGATAGACCTGGGAGCAGAAGCCATCATGGATCTTAGTTCATACGGTCAAACCCGGGAATTTCGAAGCAGTCTTATCGCCATGTCAACGGCTATGATCGGAACCGTCCCGGTTTATGATGCCATGGGCTTTTACGAAAAGGAACTAACGGATATATCCAGCCTGGAATTACTCCAGGTGGTGGAAAACCATGCCCGGGAAGGGGTGGATTTCATGACTATTCATGCCGGTATAAACCGGGCTACCGTAGAGCATTTCAAGCGAAACCGCCGCGTAACCAATATCGTATCGCGAGGCGGTTCTTTGCTCTATGCCTGGATGGAAACCCATAAAGCGGAGAATCCCTTTTACGAGTATTTTGATGAGGTCCTGGAAATCTGCCGGGAATATGATGTTACGCTCAGTCTGGGGGATGCTTGCCGTCCCGGTTCTATAGCAGATGCTACTGATGCCAGCCAGATCGAGGAACTGATTACCCTGGGCGAGCTGACCCTCAGAGCCTGGGCTCGGGATGTGCAGGTAATTATAGAGGGACCCGGGCATATGGCCATCAATGAGATAGCCGCTAATGTAATGCTCCAGAAGAAACTATGTCATGGGGCGCCTTTCTATGTGTTGGGACCCCTGGTTACGGATATTGCGCCGGGCTATGATCATATTACCAGCGCCATCGGCGGAGCCATTGCCGCTGCCAGCGGGGCTGATTTCCTCTGTTATGTAACCCCGGCGGAACACTTGCGCCTGCCGAATATGGAAGACATGGTGGAAGGGATTATGGCCTCCCGCATTGCGGCCCATGCAGGAGATATAGCCAAGGGAATTCCCGGGGCCAGCGACTGGGACCGGGCAATGAGTGAAGCACGCCGTAAAATCGACTGGGAAGCCATGTTCAAGCTGGCCCTGGATCCTGAAAAAGCCCGGCGCTACCGGGAAGCATCCCAGCCGGAGATGCAGGATACCTGTACCATGTGCGGCAAAATATGTGCCGTGCGGAATATGAATGAG
>JAQUXM010000131.1 GCA_028692415.1 Syntrophomonadaceae bacterium
GTAAGGACGGTCCTTTTACCCCCCTTCGCCTTAAGACTATAAGATGCAGGGCGCTGACGGATTTGTTCCGATATTATTTCATTAAACTCGTATTATGCTTCAAAACCAGCAGTTCCTGAACATTTTTTAAAATGGCTTCGCTTTCTATCGGAATCATCAGCCATTTGGTCCCGTTAAAGGGCCGGGCAGAATCGACGATGTCCAGTATTTCTTGCTCAAATTTGCCCTCCAGGGATTTTATAATATGTGCCAATTCCAGCTTAATCACAATCAGGACAATAAAAGCCTCTTTCTCGGGATAGAGGGTGCACAATGATTTGCCGGACTTATGGTATTTCACATTCCAGCCTTTTTGCATGGAGCAACGGCTGTAGGTCGTTTTTCCAAGTTTCACCCCACCTTAAGGTAAAGAAAGCCAATCTTCCTAAAAAAGCAATCTTTCCTGATAGTGCAAGTATAAACCCCGGCCTAAGGTCGGGGTTAAATAATATTTGTATTTTTTTAAGCATCGGAAGAAACTGCGGAACAGTTTCAAACATCGCTTGCAACGAGGCGGGGAGATGGATACTGGATCTTTCAGTGCAGAAACAATTGGTTTCACCTTATATTTTATTAATTAGAATATCAAAGATGTATGCTATTGATGAGAGATTTGCTAAATCCTAACAGTGTTTTAATGCAAACTGTATCGAACCTGGATCATTGCTTCACGGTTTATCAATGATCGAACTTCGCTGATAAGCCCTATTTTCATATAGTCTGTCGTCCCTTCGTTAACTTCATTTGTTACACCGGACGTAGGACCCTATTGACTGAGTATGTGAACTTCTATTATTATATGAATATAATTACTACATTAGTAGTATTTAATAAGGAGTGGTTTAAGATCAAAGAACCAGGCAGCTTTTCTGATGATGAAGTTATAAAGTGTTTTAATGAACTGGGATTATCAAAGTATGAAGGGAAGATCTATTTAGCCTTACTGCGCAACAATCTCAGCTATGGCAGTGAAATCCAGAAATTTTCAGGGGTTCCCGGACCTAAGGTGTATGAAACTTTAAACGCTTTAATCGATAAGGGCCTAATTTATCCATCCGGTGATAATCCAGTGCGCTATCAACCTTTACCACTAGAGGATTTTGTACAAAACAATATTACAAAACACCTGAGAATCAATAGTTATCTAATTGATCATAAAAATTCCATAAGCCAAAATAAGTATCCCAGTTGGCTTTGGCAGATTCAAGGCTATGACAATCTGATGGATAAAGCGAGAGAATTAATTGGTAAGGCAGAGAAGACTATTATGATCAGTTTCTGGCACAATGACGGTGTTAAAGTGCAAAAACAGATGGAAGATGCGATAAAGCGAGGAGTAAAAATAATCAGCAACCAGATGAGTAAAAAAATAATACCGCTGGGACAGGTATTTAGGCACGAAACAGAAATACTGCAAGCAGTCGAAAAGGTACATTCTTCAGAGTTCATTCTTGTGGTTGACGATTTATTCTGTATGTTTGCTTTTAAGAATCAGGATCAGAAAATTGAAGGCTATTATACTTCCAACCACGGCGTGATTAACATAATAGAGAATTATATTTGTCACGATATTTACATTAATAGACTAATTTCGGACTTTAAAGAATCAGTACTCGAAAAGTATGGCAATAATTTGGAAGGACTATTAAATCTTTAATTTTAATAGCAATTAATCAACTGCCTAGTCAATAGGCAATTTATTTCCTCATTTGCTTACTACAAACGTAGTATGTTTTTATGTTTATTCATGTTCGTTTAAAAAAAGGATAAAGGGGTGAAACATTGAATAAGGAACTTCTTAATTGGGAAAAGACGGTGGGAATAACGTTTTTACGCGATATCGGTGTTAAAGAAAAAGATGTTGTAATTGATTTTGGATGTGGTGCAGGTTTTTATTGTATTTCAGCAGCGTTTATTGTTGGGGCAGGAGGAAAAGTATATGCGATTGATAAAAGCGGGAACGGTTTTCGAAGTTTAAGAGACCGGTATTCTCAAAGCGGATTAAAAAATATCGAGATGATAAAAACTAACGGAGAGCTGGATTTAAACCTGCAAAACGAAATCGCTGATGTAGCTTTGTTATATGATGTGTTACATTACTTTAGTGATCAAAACAGAAAAAACCTTATTAAAGAAATGCGCAGATTATTAAAGAAAGAAGCTATACTTTCAATTCATCCTACTCATCTTAAAACGACTGCCTTTAAACATCTGATAAATGAAATAGTTGAGCTCGGGTTTGATTATAAAGGCATCAGTAAGGGAAATTTAATACATTATAATTTTTTCGAAGTGAGTCTGGTATATAACTTTAAAAGGGCGTGATATTTGATGGCCATTTGATTTGGGGCTATAGATAACCCTTTGAAAAATGGTTTTAAAACAAAGATTTTATGTGATGAGTATGTGATTGAAATTAGCATTATCGATAACACATTAACTTGAAAGTGACGAGGGGACGGGGTTGTTTAGCTTCGAATAAGCAAAGGAGGAGAAAAAATGGCACAAAAAACCTTTACTATTGACTCTTTCCCACAAGGCTACTACATGTCCTGGTTTGTTACCACCCAGGCGGTCTTCTCCGTGGAAGCCCGCCTTTTTGACAACAGCAGGCAGTATTTCGATGCCGTAAAGCAATCAACCAATATTGCTCCGCCGCTGGCCCAGGGGGCTGATTTTATTCAAGGCAGCGGACTCAAGCTTTTAATCAATATACCGCAATCGACCAATATAGACAGCAGTATCAACACCTATCTGATTACCACTGATACCGGGGCCGTAGTTGGATTTGGTTATAATATCTGCATAGAGGACAGCTACGACAAGGATTTCAATGATGTATGCATCAATCTGGTAGCCTGGAAAAACCGGGGATAGGAACTGGTATTTGCAAAATGATATATAAAAGTTGTACGGATAGTGGCCTCGTTATACGCGAGGCCATTATTTTGCGTGCGCCCGGCATGGGCGTTGGCCCGGGTGTTCACCTTGTCCAGGCGGTTCAGAAGAGGATCTCTTGGTTGGTTTTTAATGTTAGACTAAAACTCATAAATAGACTGAACCTTTTATAACCTTCAGGTTTATACAGTTAAATACCTGAAAGGAGGGTAGTTAAAATGAAGGGTATCAGCCAGAAGCAAGCAGAAGAAATTTTCCGTGATTATTCACCTAAAGTATACCAGCTGGCTTTATTTCTATCCAAGTCGCCGGCTTTGGCCGACGACATTACCCAGGACACATTTTTGCAGGTGTTTAAAAAGTACACTAGTTATGATCCACAACGTCCCATTTATCCATGGATATACAAAATAGCCCTTAATATCACCCGGAATACCTTGCGCAGGCAAAAATGGCTGGATTTGTTCGGAGAGCCGCCTGAGTGTGGTTACCTCACTTCTGTTGAAAACATAATACTGAGGGATGAACTGGCAGCGGAACTATGGCAGAAGGTCAACAAACTTACTCTGAAAAGTCGGGAAGTCATTGTACTGCATTATTATCTGGAGCTAAAATTGCAGGAGACTGCAACAATTTTAGGTATACCCCTGGGCACCTGCAAATCTCGTTTGAATTCCGCGCTAAGCACCCTACGAAAACAATTAGAGGAGAACAGCCATTTACAATTAAAAAAAGGAGATGATTTGTATGGCATCGTTTGATTCGGAAATTAAAACGGTTTTTAAGAGTAATCTGGATGATGCTTCACCAGCAATAAAGTTCAGTTCGGTTTGGGAGCAGCATCGAAAAACCGCCGGGAAACGTTTTAGTTTCAAGAAAATGGTTTTTATTCCGATAGGCGCCCTTGTTTCTCTGGTAGTATTGCTTACGGTGGGATTCAGTTTTGCCGCTATCAAGGATAAGACCGATTATCCTTTTATTAATGACCCCAGTGCAATCGGGTTATGGGAGTCGGTTGATTTGGTTGACCAACCCGGCCAATTCGTACCGGGGAAGCATTTTTCCGAAGATCCCCTATTTCTCAAACAACTGGCTTTCATGAAGGACGGGAATATGCTTATAGCGATTAATAAAGGCAATGGAAAGCTCAGCCCTGCTAGTTGTACTTGGACTAAAGGAATGGTTTTAGACAAACAAGATAAAACAAACAGCAAATACGAGATAAAAGAAATAGACGGCACAGCCTACATGTTCTTTGAATGGAAGTGCGGCGATTATACCTACTTTCATATGGAACCGCCCTACTTTGTATTGAAACAAGTAAATAATGAGGATTATTCCAAATACAAACTCGAAGCCAGGAGCGACAAGATTGATTACCCGTTTGTAAATGACCCGCAGTTGCCGGGGGTATGGGAAAGCGTGGATTTTGTTCCGGCCATAGATGAATTTAAACCCGGCACCAGGATATCCAGGGGCGAACTCTTCCTGACCCGTTTTGATATTGCCGGCAACGGTAAAATCGGCGGTATGACTTCAGAGAAGGCCATCCCCAATGATTTGTTGACCTGGACCAAGGGCTTGATAATTGACAGGAAGGGCAAAGTGGCCAGCAAATATGAAATTAAGGAAATGGCCGGCGACACCTACCTGTTTTATGAATGGAAGAGCGGAGGCTATATCTATAGTGGCATGCAGCCCGACTACTATGTTCTAAAAAAAGTAAAATAATTTAATCTAAAAAAACATTGCCAACAAAGGGAGTTCCCTGCAAAAGGAACTCTCTTTGTTTTGCTATAAAAAGAGGTTAAAATAATGCTGCGGCAAGCTAAACAAACCAGCAAAACTGGTATATATCATTTCCTTCTTTTATCTGCGGATTACCGCAATAAGGGATCGGGCAACTATCAGTGGGAAGCTCATCTGTCGCGAAGGTTAAGTTTTGACCTAGTTTGCAGCGTATAATTCCGGCTTTATTGATTGGATTTGGGCTGTAAAATCGTCCGGTTTTTCCAAAGAAAGCATGATATTCGTTACCCCTGGAATTTCATTAACCATTCCCTGAAAACACCCTGGTCCTTTCAATATTATCTCCATATTGCAAATATCGCCGAGTCCCAGGTAAAACAAGCCTGGATGTCTCTTAACCATACCCGGACTCATGGTTCCGTTCGGAGCAGCCTGGGAGATTCTCCGCACCTTTGCGATGTCATCCCAGGCTATTTGCAAATTGCAGCGCAAACCAAGCCGCAAATTCATCCCGGTCAGTCTGAGCCCGTGATTATAAATGTCCATAGCTCGATAGTCAGCCCAGAGGAACATTATAGCCCACAACCCCAATAACAAGTGCAGCACTTTCCAAATCATCCATTTTTGAGGGAGGAGAGCCGTAACTACTGCGATTTCTAATAAACATAGAAAAATAAATACTTTGACCAAAAAAGCATAGGAATCTTTGCGGGTGTCAAAACTTGGCTTTTCATCTGCACCGGCTTTTCCTTTAAATGATAAATAAAGAGCCCGGTAAAGCCGGGGTTCAAGAGTAGCCATACGGGCTATCCGGGGTGAGACAACAATTTCCAGAGCGCTCTGCAAGGCATCAAGGCCCTCCCGGCCTTCGCTTCTTAATCTCCGGTAGCGCCGGACAATTTTGCTGATATTTACCAGACATATGATTATAAACAGTAATTCCAAAACGGCTGGCAGCAGAAGACCATACCACAAATTATCCTTGGAAACTGCACCGGTTTTATGCCCAATAACACCGCCCACAATAGCTATCGCCAGAATTGGCAGAACATAGCGTCTTAGTCGGTTAACCGCACTGTTTTCCTGCATCGCGAACCCCTCCTTAATAAGGTAAGGGGACACACCCTTATCCCCATATCTTACCATTTTATTTGCCGCTGCCTTTTCCAGACCCCAAATATTCCTCCAATTTTTCTACAAACTTTATCTGGGCCGGGGAATATACTTCTGCAAATATATCCCGCCACAATGAGTCGAAGGATTTTTGCAAGCCCGATTCATGGCTCATTAGTTTTGGATAGAAGGGAAGGCCTATAATAAATTGAGCATACTCCCTGGCCAGTTCTTCGACTACTGGTGAATCGGACTGAAGCTTAGCTATCGCACTAATTTTGTTACCAAAAGCCAAGGATTCATGGTATTTGTCCGGGTTATCCCTGAAATACCCGGCTACTTCGCGCAAAATATCCTCATAATCCAATCCCCACTGCAAATCATCTATTATTTCATATAGCTTCCGTTCTTGCTCATAAATTTCCGGGCAAATTTCCATGTATTGTTCCCGAGCTTCTTCTCCCAGTATGTCATTAAACATTTTGAAAGATGGAGATTCATTAGATTGTTCCAGCAAATTTTCCTGTTCTTCCTGCAACAAGATCTGGATTTTTTCTACCCGCTCAGTTAAGGTCTTGATCTGATTCAGCAATTCGGTTTGCATAGCATGCAAAACCGTACGAAGAGATTTATGGTCATCAGGTTCACCGAGTATTTCCCTGATTTGCTCCAAACTCAGCCCCAGATATTTGAGGCGTTTGATGGAACGCATACGGTTCAGATCAGCCACTCCATACAAACGATACCCTCCCGGTGAACGCTTTGCTTCAGCCAGTAAGCCCATCTTGTGATGGTGCAGTACCGTTTTTACAGTCACCCCGGTCAGTTTAGCGTATTCCCCGATTTTAAGTCGTTTTTCCAAGTTTCACCCCACCTTAAGGTAAAGAAAGCCATCCACCTAAAAAGCATTCTTTCCTGATAATGCAAGTATAAACCCCGACCTTAGGTCAGGGTCAAATAATATTTGTATTTTTTAAGCATCGGAGAAACTGC
>JAQUXM010000132.1 GCA_028692415.1 Syntrophomonadaceae bacterium
GCTAAAGGAGAAAAGCCTATACTGTTAGGAAGGATAGAACAAGGCTTGGAGAGGGTAGTCATTAAATGATAAGGATTATGGAACCCCGGCGTTTGAAGCTGGCGGTCCTGGCTTCAGGCCGGGGCAGTAATTTTGACGCAATTTACAGCGCAATAGCGCAAGGAGAACTGGAAGCAGATATAAAGATATTGCTAAGCGATCAAAAGCAGGCGCCAGCTCTGGAGAAGGCGGCCAGTCGGGGAATTGAAGCATTGCATATCAACCCGCGTGACTATAAGAACCGGGATGAATATGAGAACTATATTGTCAGCAAACTAAGGGAACACGAGGTGGATCTGGTGGTTCTGGCTGGTTATATGCGCTTGGTGGGCAAGGTATTCCTTAATGCTTACAAGTGGCGCATAATCAATATTCATCCCGCTCTCTTGCCTTCCTTTACCGGTCTGCATGCGCAGCAGCAGGCCGTGGATTATGGAGTAAGATACAGCGGCTGCACCGTGCATCTGGTTGATGAAGGTATGGATACCGGTCCGATTATTCTCCAAGCCGTGGTGCCGGTTTACCAGGAAGATGATGAGGAAAGTCTGGCGAAGCGCATTCTGGTGGAAGAACATAAAAACTACTGGCGGGCTTTGCAGTTGTTTGCCGAAGGACGTTTGTTTATTGACGGAAGAAGAATACATATTGAACGAACTTGAGGGGGAATTGTATGAAGAGGGCACTTATTAGTGTATCCAACAAGGACGGGTTGGTGGAATTTGCCCAGGGGCTGGAGAAGCTGGGCTATGAAATCATATCCACCGGCGGAACCTACAATACAATCAAGGAAGCAGGGATTAAAGTTACCAAGGTTGCCGAAGTTACTGGCTTTCCGGAAATATTGGACGGACGGGTTAAGACCCTGCATCCCAAAGTTCATGGCGGGATACTGGCACGGCGCAGTGAAGAACATCTTCAGCAACTGGCCGATAATCAAATAACCCCGATTGATATCGTGGCGGTTAATCTTTATCCCTTTCGCGAGACGATAAGTAAAGCCGGAGTAAGCCTGGAGGAAGCTATTGAAAACATCGATATTGGCGGACCGGCAATGGTCAGGGCCGCCGCCAAGAATTACCAGGATGTAATTGTGATTGTAAAGCCGGAATACTACTGGCCGGTATTAAAGGAACTGGAACTGGAGGGTGATTTAGGCCAGGAAGTCAGATTGAAGCTGGCCCAGGAAGCTTTCAGCCATACCGCCAGTTATGATGCAATGATTTCCTCTTATCTGGCCAATTTGACTGGCCAGGTTTTCCCCGAAAGTATGGTGGTGGCCGGGGAAAAGGTTTATGAACTTCGTTATGGCGAGAATCCTCATCAGAAAGCCTGTTTTTACCGCGCATTGAATCCCGGCACTGGATTGCCTGATGCCCGGCAGTTAAATGGTAAAGAGCTTTCTTACAATAATATTATTGATACCGAAGCAGCCTGGCAGTTGGTCAGAGAATTTGCCCAGCCGGCCTGTGTGATAATAAAACATACCAATCCCTGCGGCACGGCAGTAGCTGAGACTTTGGATGAGGCTTACGACCGCGCTTTTTCCACTGATCCGCTTTCTGCTTATGGCGGAATCATTGCTCTGAACCGTCAGGTTGATTTAAAAACGGCCGAGAAAATGGCCGAGCCATTTATGGAAGTAATTATTGCGCCCGGTTATGATGAAGATGCGCTGGAACGCCTGCAGCAAAAAAAGAATCTTCGCTTATTGGAGCTTCCCTTTAACAGCGCTGAAAAACTTCTTATCCGCAGTGTGGAGGGCGGTTTGGTAGTGCAGGAAGCTGACCGGCACCAGCTGCAGCCCGATACCCTGCAAGTGGTTACCGAGGCTCAGCCCAGCCCGGGGCAGATTGAGGCAATGCTCTTGGCCTGGACGGTGGTCAAGCATGTAAAGTCCAATGCCATTGTTATCGCCCGCGATGGAATGAGCATCGGGGTGGGGGCTGGACAGATGAACCGGGTAGGCTCGGCCCGGATCGCGATGGAAGCTGCGGGAGACAAATGTCAGGGAGCGGTAATGGCTTCCGATGCCTTCTTCCCGTTTGGCGATACCGTTGAACTGGCCGCGTCCTATGGCATAAAAGCAATTATTCAGCCGGGCGGGTCGGTGCGCGACCAGGAAAGCATTGAAGCATGCAACAAGCATGGCATAGCCATGGTGTTTACCGGTATAAGGCATTTTAAACATTAAATTTTGAATTCTTAATTCAACTTCTTAATTGGCATATTATGCGACACAACTAAATTGTCATTGCTAGCCATCGCTTCTCCTTTGTCATTGCGAGCGATAGCGAAGCAATCTAAAATGACTTGGCGATGGATAGATTGCTTCGTTGCACTCGCAATGACATATAAGATAGCTCGCAATGTTCGTCAATAGGGGATTTTAAAAAGTATATTTTATTGTTTTTTAGGCTTTTTAGCCTATTCTTTTGGTCAGAAAGTTGAGTTCTAAATCCAAAATTCTTATGGGAGGTCACGATGGGAAAAAAGCTGCTGCTTATTGGACAGGGAGGAAGAGAACATGCGCTGGCCTGGAAACTGGCCCAGAGTCCGGAAATAGATAAAATTTATGCCGCGCCGGGCAATCCGGGGATAGCGGAAATTGCAGAATGTATTCCGATAAAGGTTGAAGATATAGACAAACTGCTGGATTTTGCCCAAAAGAAGGCGATCGACCTTACCGTAGTAGGGCCGGAGGTACCACTAATGGCGGGAATCGTTGATCGATTTCAAGCGGGGGGCTTAAAGATTTTCGGCCCCAGTGCCGCGGCAGCCCGGTTGGAAGGCAGCAAGGTTTTTGCCAAAAACCTTTTTAAGAAATATGGCATACCTACGGCCGAATACACAGTATGCGATAAACTGGATGATGCCTATGCCTGTGCCCGTTCCTTTACGGAAAAGGGAAAAGCAGTGGTAATTAAAGCTGATGGACTGGCGGCCGGCAAAGGCGTAGTAGTTGCCCAAAGCTGGAACGAAGCTGCTCAGGCTATCGATAGTATGATCAAAGAACTGAGTTTTGGCAAAGCCGGTGAGCAAATCGTTATCGAAGAGTGCCTGACGGGTGAAGAAGTAAGCTTCTTTGCTATCAGTGACGGCCAGGGTTTTGTTTCACTACTGGCTGCTCAGGATCACAAGCGTATTTTTGACCATGATGAGGGTCCCAACACAGGAGGAATGGGTGCGTATAGCAACCCGCCGGTATATACTCCGGAATTGCATCAGATAGTAATAGAAAAGGTTATCAAACCGGTGATCAAGGCCATGGCTGCAGAAGGCTGCCCCTACCGGGGTGTACTTTATGCTGGTTTGATGGTAACTGCTGAAGGCCCCAAAGTGCTTGAATTCAACGCCCGTTTTGGCGACCCTGAAACCCAGGTTCTGATGCCCATGCTCAAAGGCGATTTGTTTCCCCTGCTGGAAGCTGCGGCACAGGGCAATTTGCATGATTACCAAATGGCTATTGAAGAAGGAAGCTGTGTAGGGGTGGTGCTGGCTTCGGCCGGTTATCCAGCCGCCTATGAAAAAGGAAAAACCATCAGTGGTTTGGATATACTTGAAAATGATACGCTGGTATTTCATGCCGGCACAGCCAGGAATGACCGGGTTCTGCTAACGGATGGCGGCCGGGTTATGGCCGTAGTGGCCAGGGGAAGGAATATAGCCGAGGCTATTGATAAAGTCTACCAGGAGGTAGGCAAAGTAAGTTTTGAGGGCATGTATTATCGCAAAGATATTGCGAGTAAGGCAGTGAGTCGAAAGGAGTAGTAGATGGGGCAGAAACCGTCAACGATATTTAAGATCATCGGCTTGCTGGTCTTGATTGGCGCTGTTTTTTTCATGCCGGTTCGCGAGTTTCTCAAAGTGACCTTTATACTGGGCATCCCGTTTATATTTCTGCTGGGTTTTATACTGAAGAAAAAAAAGTATTCGCCGGTCTGGATAGGCTCATTTATTTTGTTGTTAGGGATTGGAGCTTTGTATATCAACATGCTCACCCAGCTTCCTGAACGCATAGAAAACCGGCGCATTGTCAGTGAAGGAGGAATCCTGGTTGCCGAAGGCAAATATGATGAGGCGATCAGCGAATACAGAAAGCTGGAGGCTTTGGGCAGGCAGGAGGACATGAAAGAAAGAATTGCCTGGGCTGAGAATGAAAAGCTGGGGGCAGCCCGGCTGCAAGAGGCCCGGGATCTAATCAAGGAGAATAAAACGGCTGAAGCTAAAAAGCTTTTGGATTCCATACCAGAGAATACCCGGGCCTACCAGGAGGCCAAAAAGCTAAGGAAGACTTTTGAGCAATAGCGTTTTTTATATACGTAGATGTTTGAGCAGCAAAGGATGTCGGGGGGAGAGAGTGTGCTAACACTGGAAGATGTAAAACAAAGCAACATTGTACGGCAATATATGCAAATAGGCAATGCCTATATCGGAAATACCGGGGCGATTCAGCATAACATGCATCATGCTGAACTAACCTCAAGATTGTGTTATGAAATCCTGGACCAATTAGGATATCCCCAACGTGAAGCTGAATTAGCAGCTATTGCCGGTTATTTGCACGATATAGGAAATTTGGTCAACCGCTATGGACATGGCCTATCCGGAGCGATTATGGCCTTTCATCTGCTCCTGGAATTGGAGATGGAGCCGGCTGAAATAGCCAGTATCATGGGGGCTATCGGCAACCATGAGGAACACGCCCAGGGCAAGAGCATCAATAATGTGGCAGCCGCATTGATATTGGCTGACAAGTCGGATGTGCACCGTTCGCGGGTGCGCAAAAGTGATATGGCTACCTTTACGCCGCGGGACCGGGTTAATTATGCGGTTACCGATTCCCAATTAAATATTGACCCCCAGAATAAAAAAATTACGATGGAAATTGAGATTGATACTGAAGTCTGCTCGGTCATGGAATACTTTGAAATATTCCTTACCAAGATGCTTATGTCCCGGCGGGCCGCCCAGTATCTGCAATGTGAATTCGAATTGATTATTAACGAAAACCAGGTATTGTAGCCAGGCAGGAGGGATATAATTGTTTAATCCCAATTGGAAAGATCAAAACACGGACCTTCTGGTAAGATCACTCTTGACGCTGCGCGATGAAGATGATGTATACCGTTTGCTGGAGGATCTGTGCACCATAAGCGAGATCAAGGCCATGGCCCAGCGTATACAAGTAGCTAGCCTGCTATCCCAAAATATTACCTATAACAATATAGCTCATGATACCGGTGCCAGTACCGCCACCATCAGCAGAGTAAAACGCTGTTTAAATTATGGTGCGGATGGCTACAAGCGAATTTTGGGCTACCTGGATGAGGAGATGGAAAATGATAAATAGAAAAATACCTCGTGGTTTGCGCGACCTGCTTCCAGCTGAGGTTGCAGTACAGCGTGATATAGAAAAAAAGGCGGCCCGGCTTTTTAAGGGTTATGGCTATGAAGAGGTTATTACGCCAACTTTTGAATTCCTGGAAGTGGTGGAAACCGGAGCGGGTAGAAATATTCGTGAAGAACTGTTTTTGTTTACTGACCGGGAGGGGGGGATTCTGTCCCTGCGGCCCGAGATGACCGTGGCCATTGCCCGCCTGGCAGCAACTCACCTGCAGGATGCCGTTTTCCCGCAGCGTTTTTACTACATTGCCAATGTTTTTCGCCATGTCCAGCCCCATCTGGCCCAATACCGTGAATTCTGGCAACTGGGTATTGAACTGCTGGGAGCGGCCGGGGCCTGTGCTGATGCCGAGGTAATAAGTATAGCGGTTAAGGTTTTAGAGCGTATTGGACTGGAGAATTTTAAAATCAGCCTGAACCAGATTGGAATCTTTAACAGCCTTCTGGATGAAAGCGGTATGAGTATCGAACAACGGGATTTAATACGGAGCTTGGTGGAGAACAAGGATTTGGTTGAATTGGCCCGTGTTTTGGATACCCTGGCCATTGATGATCTTTTAAAGGAAACCATTGCGATCCTGCCAATCCTGCACGGTGGCCTTGAAGTATTAAAGCGAATGCCTTATGTGGGAAAAAACCGCAATGCGGCGGAGGCAGTGGGGGAACTGATTAAAGTCTATGATGCCTTGAAGGTCTGCGGGGTGACGGAGCATATAGTTGTAGATATGGGAGTACTACGAGGCTTGGATTATTATACGGGGATTGTTTTTGAAGGCTATTCCCCGGAATTGGGTTATGGGTTGCTGGGCGGTGGACGATATGACAAGCTGCTCGGTTCATTCGGGCTTCCCCGTCCCGCTACGGGATTTGCGCTGGGTATGGACCGTTTGGCCATGCTGTTGAAAAAACCGGAAGCCGGACCCGCACGCTATATGGTCGGAGGCAAGGACTGGACGCAAATGATAAACAAAGCTGATGAGCTGCGCAGCCAGGGTAAAATAGTGGAAATGGATGTGGCAGGCAACAGCAGGGAAGAACTTGAAGAAAAACTGCACGGACGGGAAAACTGCCAGTTGATTTTTGTTGAATAACCAACTTTCATGTTTGGTATACTTTACGGGCTCATTCAGGCAACCAGTAATAAAAATGGAAAGCGGAGCTTTCCTACCTTAATTAAAAATTTAAAATTGATTCCCCTGCAAAAAGTAATAATCGTGCATTGCGAGCAATAGCATAATGTCATTGCTATGAAAACAATATCGGCAAGCGACCTTCAAGCCTGTCATTGCGAGCGCAGCG
>JAQUXM010000021.1 GCA_028692415.1 Syntrophomonadaceae bacterium
TATCCCTATCAGTATCCTTATAGGAGCGTGATAAGATGGATAGACTCAAACCGTTTAATGATTTAAAACCGATAAGTCGGCTGGAGGTAGAGGAAAACAAGGCGCTATTGAAGCAGGCCGAGGACACCCGTGTTGCTATCGAAATATTAAATTATGAGATTAATTCCCTCCCAAATCCGTCTATTCTATTGGATACCCTATCATTGCAGGAGGCCAAGGCCAGTAGCAACATAGAAAATATTTTCACCACCAATGATGATTTATATAGAGGCATTGTTTTTGATAGCTTCACTGCCGAAGCCAAAGAAGTTTCCCGATATAAAGATGCTCTTTTTATAGGATTCAACAACCTGAAGGAAAAAGGCATTTTGTCTATTAGCGATATTGAGTCCATTAACGAGCCGGTGAACAAAAGACAGCGGGGTATAAGAGCAAATTTACCGGAGTTTGAAAGTAGTTATACCCGAATAGCCAATGTATCCAACGGCCAAAACGAAATACTATATACACCGCCCCACGGCAAGGAATTACTAAATAAATTACTGGTGGATATGCTCGAGTATGTCTATGATGATGAGATGTTTCCCGCCCATCCCCTGGTAAAGATAGCCCTGGCGCACTACCAATTCGAGAGCATTCATCCTTTTTATGATGGTAATGGTCGTACCGGCAGAATACTCAATATTTTGCTTCTATGCCAGAAGGGATATTTAAGCTATCCGATTCTTTATGCCAGCTCTTACATAATAAAAAATAAAAATGAATATTATGCCCTTTTGCAAATTTGCAGGCAAGAAGATAATTACCCATTATTTATTAAATATATGCTGAGTTCCTTCGAGACAACTGCTAAAAAAACCTTGCAAATGGTAAACAACATAAAAAGTCTTATGGGAAAATACTCTGATGAAGAATTTCTAAAAACCCTTAGGGGACAGAAACCAGTCTTGCGCCAGGTTATGGAGCTTATTTTTAAAAAGGTATATATAAGAATTGAAGACCTAGTTGAATTAGGAGTCCATCGCCAGACCGCATCCAGCTATTTGCAGCAGTTGGTTGACCAAGGCCTGTTGCAGGAAGAAAAAATACAGAGAGATAAAGTATTTAAGAATATAGAGTTATTAAAATTGTTCGAAGGAGAATAAGGGATGATTAATCAAGCCGACATCAATGCCAAAGTCAACCTGGTCACTAAAATCGCCAACAAACTTCGCGGTCCCTATACTTCTGAAAAATACGGCAACGTTATTATACCCATGTCGATTCTCCGGCGTTTTGACTGTGTCCTGGAGAGTAAAAACCAGAAAATAAAAAAGATTCTTAAAAAGTTTGAGAAACTCCAAGTGGATGGAAAGCTCATCGAACAGGCAGTACTGAAAGAATGTGGAGTGCCTTTCTACAATAAAAAATGCGTTAGCTTTGAAGCCTTAATCGGTGACAGCGATAATATCAACGCCAACTTTATCGAGTTTATTACGTCCTATTCCCCCAGCATAGAAAACATCTTAAAAGGTCTTAAATTCAAAGAAGAAGCAGAATTCATGATTAAAAAAGGTATCCTCTTTGAAGTAGTCAAAGCCTTTTCGGAAGTCGATTTTCACCCTGAAAGTACGGATCAGCTGACTATGGGTTATGTTTTTGAAGAAATCATAAGAACCTATAAATCAAATGCCGAGGCCGGTGATCATTATACACCCCGCGAAGTCATTGAGCTCTGCGTCGAATTGATGATGGCGGAAAATGTGAATGAGCTAGACAAAGAAGGCAAAATCATCAGAATCTATGACGGTTGCTGTGGAACAGGGGGAATGCTTACCGTGGCCAAAAGGAAGCTTAACGATATGATCGGCACCAGTGGACGGGTGCGCCTATTCGGGCAGGATAACAATCCTGAAGCCTATGCGGTGTGTTGTGCCGAAATGCTTATGCTGGGTGAGGATGCCAAAAACATCTTTGAGGGCAACACCCTGACCGAAGACCATTTAAAAGGGGAGAGGTTCGACCTGCTTATTACCAATCCTCCCTTTGGAGTGGAGTGGAAAACAGAAAAAACTATTGTGGAAAGAGAACGCAGCAGCAGCAACAATCGCTTTGTGGCAGGGCTACCAAGAGTCAGCGACGGGCAACTGCTATTCCTGCAAAATCTGCTGGCCAAAGCTGAAAATGATGCGAGAATCGCCATTATACTCAACGGTTCCCCTCTATTTTCCGGTGACGCAGGCAGCGGGGAAAGCGAGATCAGGCGCTATGTTATGGAAAACAATCTGCTGGAAGCCATTGTGGCTCTGCCTGACCAGATGTTTTATAACACCGGAATCTATTCATATATCTGGATACTATCGAAAAGCAAATTAAAAAGGCGGGATAAAAAGGTTCAGTTAATTAATGCCGTAAGCTTTTACGATGAACAGAAGCCCAAATCTCTGGGCAACAAGCGTAAATATATTTCCTCCCAACACCGGGATAGAATCGTCCGGCTTTACCGCGACTTCGAGGAGAATGAACATTCCAAAATATATGACGCCGCCCACTTCGGCTATAACAAGGTAGTGGTGGAGCGTCCCAAAAAAGACGAAGACGGCCAGCCTATTCTTAAAAAAGGTGCACTGCAAGCGGATGCCTCCCTGCGGGATACGGAAAATATTCCGCTCAAAGAGGACATAGATGAATACTTCCGGCGGGAAGTATTGCCCTATGTGCCGGATGCCTGGATTGATTATGACAAAACCAAGGTCGGCTACGAGATCCCCTTTAACAGGTATTTTTATAAATACACCGCACCCCGGAAGGCTGATGAGATACTCGCTGAAATCATGGTGATTGAGGATGATATTAAGGATACCATTTCTGCACTTCTGGGCCGGGTGAATCCTTGATGGCTGTAAAAATGAAAGATAGCGGTATTGAATGGATCGGGGAGATCCCGGAGGGCTGGAAAATTTCAAAAGTAAAATATTTTTATCAGTCACAACTGGGAAAGATGCTACAGCCATCCCAACAAAGTAATAATGAATCACTGGAAAAGTATCTTTGTGCCATTAATATAACTTGGGATGGAATAAAAAATCAAAATGAAATAAAAGAGATGTGGTTTAATGAACGGGAAAAGAAGATATTTAGTGTAAAACAAGGTGACTTGCTAGTTTCTGAGGGCGGAGATGCTGGACGAGCATGTATTTGCGATATAGATTTCCCATGCTATATCCAGAATGCGGTTCATAGAGTTAGAGCATTGGAAAAAGCAACTAATGAGTATCTTTATTATTGGATGTATGTGTTAAAAGCAATCGGATATATCGATTTACTATGTAACAAAGCTACGATTATGCATTTTACACAAGACAAATTATTAAACATTGATTTCCCGGTTGCGCCAATTGCTGCCCAAGGAAGAATTGCAGGCTATCTAGATCAAAAATGTAGCGACATAGATAAAGTTATCTCTGCCAAACAAAGGCAGAATGAATTGCTGAGGGAGCAACGCCAGTCTATTATTTATGAAGCCGTTACCAAAGGACTGGATAAGAATGTCAAGTATAAAGATAGTGGAATAGAGTGGATCGGGGGTATGCCATATACATGGAAATGTAGAAGGCTAAAATACCATGTAACCATAAATCCTACCACCACACTCATTAAAGAGTTTCTGGATGATGATACAGAGGTATCCTTTGTTCCAATGGAAAACCTTCAAAATGGCTACCATTATATTTCGGCGATACCTTTTTCAAAAGTAAAAAATGGATATACTGTTTTTGTAGAAGGAGATATTTTACTTGCAAAAGTGACTCCGTGTTTTGAAAATGGGAATATTGCTATAGCTAAAGATCTAATAAAGGGAATAGGTTTTGGCTCAACAGAAATTCTAGTTATAAGGTGCCGCAGCATCAACCCACGTTTCACATATTATTGTTTACAGAATCCAACGTTTAAGGAAAGAGCTGTTGCTGAAATGTATGGAGTTGCAGGATTGAAAAGGATTCCTCCATTATTTGTTGAGAATAGCTTTTATCCTTTCCCCACTCCCCCCGTTCAGAAATGTATTGCCGATTTTCTCGACCAAAGGTGTGCCGAGATTGATCGAATTTTAAATACTAATAATCAGATAATTGAAAAATTGAAAGAATACCGGCGGAGCATTATATATGAAGCGGTCACAGGTAAAATCGAAGTATAAACCATGCTGAAGAGTATTATCGATAAAACCGAGAGAGCTTATATGGTGAGGTGAAGAAATGAACTTGGTAACGCATAGCAAGATACTCTTATACCAGACAGACGAAGGCAAAGTAATTGTTGATGTTTATTTTTTTAATGAAAATTTTTGGCTGACTCAAAAGGCGATGAGCGAACTTTTCGCAGTAAACATTCCTGCGATTTCGAAACACTTAAAAAATATTTATGAAACAGGTGAGCTTGAAAGAAACGCAACTGTTTCCATTGTGGAAACACTTCGAAACGAAGGGGACAGAGAAATTAGCCGCCTGCTTGAATATTATAACCTTGATGCAATTATTGCAGTTGGCTATCGGGTCAATTCCAAAAAAGCTACGCAGTTTAGAATATGGGCGACAACTACTTTGAAGGAATACATTGTCAAGGGATTTGTACTTAATGATGAAATGCTTAAAAACGGCAGGCCCTTTGGCAGGGACTATTTCGAAGAACTGCTGGAACGTATCCGTGAAATACGGGCCTCGGAGCGCAGAGCTTATCAGAAGATTGCCGATGTATTTGAACAGTGCAGCAGCGATTACAGTGCAAAAGCCGATGAAACTAGAACTTTTTACGCATTTGTACAGAATAAAATGCACTTTGCAATAACCGGACAGACTGCAGCTGAGATAATACACACTAGAGCTGACAGCGAACATCCGACCATGGGTTTAACTACCTGGAAGGCTGCCCCGCAAGGAAAGATCATTAAAAATGATGTTAAGGTTGCGAAGAACTATCTGAACGAAAATGAGCTAGACCGCCTCAACAGAATTGTTAATATGTACATAGACTATGCCGAGTTCCAGGCTCTCAACCAGGAACTTATGACTATGAAGGATTGGCTTGATATCACTGACGAATTTCTGAAGTTTAATCGGCAGGAAATATTAAATAATGCTGGTAAAGTAAGCCATTTAGATGCTATGGTAAAAGCAGAGCGGGAATATGAAAAATTCAGGGTAAAGCAGGACAAGGAATACATATCGGACTTTGACCGGGTAACCGAAAAATATCTAAAAGGGAAATAAAATTAGGACATGCAGCACATTCCCTGTGCATACGAGTGTCTCTACCAACAAAAAATGCTTTAATTGGATTTATTAGAGGTGAGCAAATGGCGGAAGAAGATTTAAGGGAAAACCCTTTCCGTGATGAAATTTATGATTATCTTTTAAGTATGGGCTATTGTCAGAGCAAAAGAGCCGATTATGATTATCAGAATGCGATTGATAAGGCCAAGCTCTTTGAGTTCCTGGAAAGCTCGCAAAAAGAGCAGCTTAAGCTATTTAAGGCCACGCACGGAAAAGGTTATAAGGAACGGTTTATCAAGCTCTTAAACGATAAAATCAATTCCCGGGGTCTGCTTCAAGCTCTCCATGAACAGATTGAGGACTATAGTAGCAGCACCAAGTTTTTTCTGGCCTTTTTTAAGCCTAACCTGGAAGAGATGAACGATGGATTTGGGCTTTATGATAGAAATATCCTTTCGGTTCACCGCGAATTTGCCTACGAGGATAAGGAAGACAGCTTCCGGGTTGACCTGGCTATATTCCTGAACGGAATTCCTATTGTAATGATTGAACTGAAAAAGCAAACTGCCGGGCAAAGGGCAGGTTTTGAGGGCACCAAGCAATTTAAGTATACTCGTAATCCTGATGAGCCTATTTTCAGCTTCAACCGGAGGACGCTGGTTTACTTGGCTATGGACGAATTCGAGGCTTTCGTGTCTACTCGGCTGGACAAAAAGGATACCTTATTTCTTCCTTTCAACAAGGGGGCAGAGGATGAGGGGGCCGGTAATCCAATTGTGGAGGGCCAACACTGCACTCATTATGTATGGGAAGAAATTTTACGGAAGGATATGCTCTTAAAGATTATCCGCGAATTTATGTTTATTGATGATGAAGGCATTATGATATTTCCCCGGTACCATCAGCTTGACGCGGTGTTAAAGATAGAAGCAGATGTGAGGGCAATCGGAATCGGTGGCAGATATCTGGTATGGCACAGTGCCGGCAGCGGTAAGACCAAAACCATTGCCTGGCTTGCCAAGCGGCTGATTAATCTTCCTGAGATTGATACGGTTGTGGTCATAAGTGACCGTAATGTTATTGACAGCCAGCTAGGAAATGAAATCACTACCGTTGACGGCAAGAAAGGCGTTGCCAGATGGATAGAAAATAACTCTGCAGAGCTATTGAAAGCAATTCAGGCCGGCGGTTATATTGTTGTCACCACCCTGCAAAAATTCCCCTTTATTCTCCAACAGATGGAAGAAAAGCAGAAACGGAAATTTGCCATTATTATCGATGAAGCACATTCTTCAGCAGCGGGCAAGACCTTGTCAAAGGTGTCGGAAACCTTGTCTGGCAAGTCGCTCAAGGATGCCGTTGTAAGTGATGAGGCTTATGAGGAGTACGAAGATAGCCAGGGATTGCTGCTTAAGCAAGAAAGCCGGATAAAATCAAGCAGCAACATAAGTTATTTTGCTTTTACCGCTACACCTAAGACCGAAACCATGGAGCTTTTTGGCAGCAGAAAAGAAATGGGCAAGCAGTATTTTCATAAATATGCTATGAAGCAAGCCATACAGGAGGGATTTATTCTTAATCCCCTGGCCGCTTATACCACTTATAATGAAAAATTTGAGATCAAGAAGAAAAAGGACGATAACACCGAATACGAAAGCAGCAGTGCATCGGCTGCGATTCTCAACTATATTACCAGCTCGGATGAGGTCATTGATATAAAGACTGAGATCATTATGAAGGACTTCATATCCAAAAGAATACAATGGCTGAGCGGGAAGGGGAAGGCTATGCTTATTACGCCTTCTCGCAAACATGCGGTTTGTTATAAGCTGGCTATTGATAAGTATATAGAAAAAAACGGCTATGCTTTTAAAGCAGTTGCTGCTTTTACCGGAACCATTGAGATTGAAGGGATAAAATATACCGAGGAAAATATGAATGCAGTCTTTAAGGAAAAGGATATTAAGAAGCTTATTAGCAACAACGAAAATGTGAGGATTATCGTTGTTGCCGACAAGCTGCAAACGGGGTTTGATGAAACTAAACTATGTATTCTTTATGTGGATAAAAAGCTTAATAGCGCTGTTAAAGCAGTTCAAACCCTATCCCGTATCAACCGGGCTTCAGCAGGGAAAAAAACCTTTATTCTCGATTTTGTTAATAAAGCGGAGGAAATTAAAGCCTATTTTAAACCATATTTAGGCGGCGAACTTTATCTGCCCCCAGAAAACGAAACAGATCCCAATCTACTCTTTGTCAAACGGGATAAATTATTGGATTATTATATATTTACAATTGATCAGGCAGATCGGGCTTATGCCTTGATCAAGGATGGCAATAAACACTCCGGTGAACTGACCGCTCTCTTTGCTCAAATGAAACAAAACTTTAACAAGCTTAAAAAAGATCAACAGAAGTTGTTTACTGCAGAAATATCAAAATTTGTTAAGCTTTTCTACTATATATCCACTGTTTATAACACTTGGAATAATGATATGAAGCGCTTGGCGGTATTCCTTGATGCTTTACACAATGTGCTGTATCAAAAAGCCAGTGATACTAAAATAAACCCCGATGAGCTGGTTGAACTGGTCGTTTATTCAGCCGAAAAGGCTGTGGAGGATGAAAACTTACTCGGTGATACCATGGAATATTCGTTCGATAAGATCTCAACAGAGTCAGTCATAAAAGAGAAAAGCTACTCGCTGATTGATGAAATAATTGAGCGAATCAATACCCGTTATGGGAATTATGAAAATGCTTCCAAGGAGTTCAATGAGATTGTTGATACTCTCAGTAACGACAATGACATGATCGTAAATATCAGGGATAGCTCACCCAGTGCATATGAGGCCGAAGCCATAGACAAAATCGGGCAAATCTTCGTTAATGGAATATTATCATCCGATGAAGCTCGCTCACAATTCTTTGCCCAAATCAGCAGTGATAAGGATGTTTTAAGGACGCTGGCCAAAGCAGTAATAAGAAGAATTCAAGATGGGCTAATAGCGAGTTGACGGATAGAATCCAGGGAAGCGTTGAATGGAATTGGAGAAATTTAAGTAATTTCAATTTATAACTTGTAAGCAGGAATTTAGGCAGTTTTAACGAAAAAATAACCATTCTCATAACATTATGTGATTTTAGGAGCTGTTATTTTGATGGACTATCGCGACCGGAAGGAACTGAAAGTGAAGGGGTATCATGAGTAAAGCGTTAGATACTCTATATAAGGATTTGGATTTCCAGAGCGGCTCATTATTGACAGCATCTGATAAACCAACTTCTGAGATAAGCATTGATGATTGGCTGGAAAAGGGAGAATGGTTGGCTGCGGCTAAACGTGCAGGTGCAGAAAAGGTGTTTTTTGTTGAAAACAATCCAGTTGCCGTCTTTGCCGAGTGCGGTGCTGACCATCTTGAAAAAGAACGAGTTTTTAATCGCATATGGTGTCTTGGTCGCCCAAGATTGTTATTCTTGGCTTCGCCCGGCGAAATATCTGTGTTGGATCTGGCGCAAAAACCTATCAATTTATCTGAACCTGAAGAAAATAGATCCGAAGAACAGCGGCTGGTCAAATCACTGAAAACACTTTACCAAATTGAAAAAGTGGCACAGGTACTTCAACAGTTTCACCGGGATAATATTGAATCGGGAAGAATATTTGGAGAAATTCGATTTGGAGATGTGAAAAACCGGGCAGATAAAGCTCTCATACGTGATTTAAAAATAGTCCGGCGCGAGTTGATTCAAGCCGGGTTGTCAGGTCAAAAGATTAAATTTGCGCACTCGTTAATTGGCCGTTCAATTTTTATTCGTTATCTTGAAGATCGGGGGATATTGACACAGGAGTACTTTCTAAAAATTGCCCGCCAGAATTCCGAATGGATGGGACTCCTCACTAATCAGTTACCCCGTATAGGCTATGACGCTATTTTTGAATACCAGGCCTCTTACCCCCGGGTACTGGAACACAAAGCATTTACATATGCCTTATTCAAGGCACTGGCTCAGGATTTCAACGGAGACATGTTCCCTGGTGTAGATGAGGAGGAACAGGTTGTTACACAAAAACACCTGAGCTTGATCCAAGATCTCCTCTACGGTGATGTCGGAGTTCAAAAGCAGCTCTTTTTTTATTCGTACCGCTTTGACATTGTTCCCCTTGATCTCATCAGCTCAATTTATGAGGAGTTCTATGATCCATCCACCAGTGATGATGAGAAGCAAAACAAGGCAAGGCAAGACGGCGCTTATTATACACCTGCAGTACTGGCGGAATTCGTAATATCCCGAGTATTAACGTTTAAGGAATTGCAAATGACTCCCCGGGTACTTGATCCCGCTTGTGGGTCCGGGATTTTTTTGGTTGAATCTTTTAGGCGGATTGTGCGTTATGAGTGGCACAAAAATCAAAACCGACCGAATTTTGATACTCTTAAACAAATTCTCGCTACACAAATTGCCGGTATTGAGGTGAATGAGGAAGCTGCCAGAATTACAGCATTCAGCCTATATCTCGCCATGCTGCATTATCTCGATCCTCCCGCAATTACAGAACAAATCAAACAAGGCAACAAGTTGCCCAACCTTTTGGCATCAGAAGTTAAATCAAAGAACCACTTGAATTGTGTTTGGGTAGGGAACGCCTTCAATACGGCAGCGATAGAATCAAATCCGCTATGGGCTTCCAGTTTTGGCCAACATTGTGCAGATATTATTGTAAGTAATCCACCCTGGGGAGCACCGGGGAAAAAAGCGGATGACGCAACAAAAGCCCGCGAAAGAGTGATGCTGGAATGGTGCCATATAAACAAAAAGCCTGTTGGTGACAAAGAGCCGTCACAGGCCTTCCTCTGGCGGGCTCTTGATTTTCTAAAAGACGGCGGGAAGGCTGTAGTGTTGGTTTCTGCCGGAGTCTTGTTTAAACACAGTACCACAACCCGGGCGTTTCGTGAGCAATGGATGGACAGGGTCAGGCTCCTTGAAGTATGTAACTTTACACACGTGAGAAAGTTTTTCTTTAAGGGAGCAGTTTCTCCCTTTGTAATAATATGTTTCGTTAAAGATAAGCAGAATGATTTTTCAGTTAAATACTGGTCGGCCAAACAAGTCATAGCTTTAAAAGAAACCCAGGCAGTGCTTCTTTCCAAATATGATATTCATATGCTACGAGATGAGCAACTGGCGTCGAGTGAGTTATGGAAAAGTTACTGGTTCGGACGATTGGCGGATAGACAGTTCATTAGATGGCTCCAATCAAAAAATCAACTTAGAAAATATGTGGATTGTAACAATTCGGGTCGCGGATATGAATTGGCATCAAGGGCTTTTGAAGCGGAAAGATTGCAATCGTTTGAATCACTCGTGAAAATAGAGTCTCGTTATGAAACACCGGTGTTTACTTCTCCGCCCGAACGCGTTCATCGTTTCGGTGCCCAAGGTGCTTACAGGGGACTACGGGTGATTGTTAATGAAGGTATTTCTGAAAACACTCAGCCTCAAGGAATAATTGTTGCCCAATTTAGTGATATTCCTTTTTGTTACTACAGGAGTGTCTATGGACTGAAACTGTCTGAACAGGAAGAGTGGGGACACAAGCTACTCCTGGGGATTATTTGGTCTTCTTTGGCCAGATATTATTTCTTTATGACATCTGCGAACTGGGGCCTTTGGCATCATAAATTGTTGCTTGATGAGTTGCTGCAACTTCCTATTATCTTTAATAAAGAGAGCCCGATATCAAGAAAAATCATCAATATAGTCGATAAACTCCGCAATTATCACCCGCAAGAACAAGACTTGCTAAATCCTGTCGGTGTGTCAGAAGCTGAGATCGAGGCTCAACGGCGAATTTGGGAGAAAGAACTGGATGAGGCGGTGTTTGAACTCTACAATCTGAATGAGGAGCAAAAAGACCTGATTCGAGATTGTTGCGAGGTTACCCTTCCGTTTTTCTACAAACCTTTCAATAGCGTAGGAATCATGCCTGCAGTACAGGATAATGATCTATCCTGGATTGAAAAATATGTACAGATATTTGCCCGGCGCTGGAATGCCTATCTTGAGGATGATATGGAAATGAGAGCGGAAGTGCACGTTGGAGCTCATGGAAATATGGTGGCTGTTGAGTTTTTTCCAGCCGATAAGGCAGATCCATGGAATCTACATCCTAAAAATGATTCCTGGCAGTATGTCTTGGAGCAAATTGGGAAAGCCCTTCTGAAACCAATGGAAACATCCCGGATTCTTGTGGATGGCATTGTACATGTTGTCTCCGATGAGTCTGTTATTGTCATAAAACGAAATGAAAGGCGTTTTTGGACGCGCAGCCTTGCTCGAGAAGATGCAGATGCGACTTTATGCAAACGTATGATTGAATCCGGATCAGAAGATGGGGGGAAGGGCTAATGGCACGACATGGCATTCCTTCATTCGTGTACTTATGGCAAAAGCATGAGGCCCTTTATGTCGGTATATTTATAATTGCCTTGCAAAGGCTTTCGGATAGCATATTTGACGTTTCCAACGAGGACAAAATTTCTGAAAGACTTCGTATTATTCTGAACGAGGTTTGTTTTGAAGAAAGCCAAAAAAAGAATTGCGAAATCAGCACTCCGGACTGGGAAAAACCAAATCAACCAGCAACCAGTAGCGAATTGAAGGGAGGCAAGATTAGATATCGGCCTGATTTTACATGCACACGTATTAATCCTTTTGCAGAATGTTCTGAGGAGCACGAAATACAATTCCATGTTGAATGTAAACGTTTGGGATATCCTACTAGTCCCACTTGGATTTTGAATAGAAATTATGTAACGAAGGGAATCAAACGTTTTGACAGTATAAAACATGAATATGGGAAACGAGCATCTTCGGGTATGATGGTTGGTTACATCATCGGCATGTCTCCTGAAATAATACTGGATGAAGTAAACACTTATCAAAATAAGTATTGCCCGGAAAACCCTGTTATTGAATTGGAATGTGTCAGAAAAAATATTCAGCAATATCGGCAAAAACTTCAGCGGAGAGAATTGAAACCCGAAATGTTTAAATTGATTCACCTTTGGGTAGAGCTGAGGAACCAAGTAGTCGAAGAGACTCGATCTACCAATAGATAAAACTTTCTTGCAAAATCCGGTAAATATTGATAGCTAAAAATCATGAATAGATGTGCATAGAGGGTAATTACTGAGAACTGTAGCGAGTTACGCCACTGAATTGGAAGTCGCGTAAGGGGCCAAAACCCCCTTTGAAGGTTCGCCCCCCATTACCTACTTGGCTAATCGGAGCAGTTGTAATACTGATTGCCGCATGGTATCTGGCGGGCTATTTTAGCTCCAGGGTAGCAGTTTGGTTTAATTATGAACTGGTTGAAGCTTAAGTGGTTGGCTGCACTTGGGGACATAATGACCATGGCTTTCGGAGAACCTATAATTCCTTTTATATTGTCCCTTGCTGGCTATTATAGTTTTTAAAGAGTTCATGAGCCGGTCTATCTCGCTCTTGGTGTTGTAAGCTGCCAGGCTGATACGCACCATGCCTGGAAGCTGGGCCGGGTTTTGTTCCAGGTAAGCTGATACCTTTTCCTGGTTTTCATCAATCTCCAGCAACTTCCGCACATAGGGTTGAGCACAGAAACATCCCGTTCTTACCCCGATGCCACTCTCATAGCACAATATGGAACCCAGCAGACTATGGCCGATGCCTGCCAGGTTAAAGGTTATTACACCTACACGGGGAAAAGCACCATACATTTTAACCCCGGGCAATTTAAGGATTTCATTCCAGGCATAATGAGTCAAGTCGTCTTCATATTGCGCCAGTTTCTGCATATCAAGTTTCTGCAGGTATTTTATGGTTTGAGCCAGGGCGAAAGCCCCTATTACATTGGGGGAGCCGGCTTCTTCACGGTCAGGCAGGCCGCCCCAGTATATGTCCTTGCTAGTGACCATACTTACCGTGCCGCCTCCCGTATATTCGGGGGCTCCCTTCAGAAAAGTGCTCTTCGGGCCAATCAAGACCCCGCTGCCAAAAGGAGCATAAAGCTTGTGCCCGGAAAAAGCCAGGTAGTCGATATGCCGGGGGTTAGCAGCCGGTTTCATATCAATGGGCTGATGGGGTATAAGCTGGGCGGCATCCACCAGGATTTTTGCCTGGTACTCGTGGGCCATTTCCGCCAGATCATGAATGGGGTTCAGGTGCCCGGTTACATTGGAAGCGCCGCAGACGGTCAATAATTTGACTTTGGGATAGTTGTGTCTGAGTTTGGCTTCCACATCCAGCAAATTCAATTGACCCTGCTGATTGACCCCCGCGTATTCTACCCGCTTATGCCGTCGCCAGGGAAGGTCATTGGAATGGTGTTCCATAACCGTGCTAATTACTATGTCACCTGTTGTCAAAGCCAGGCGATAGGACAATTTATTAATAGCTTCAGTCGTATTTTTTAGCATTATGACCGTATCATTATCCATATCCGCTTTGACAAATTTGCCTGCAATCTCGTGGCAATTGTCGTAAACCTGTGATGAGAGGAGAGATTTATATCCGGTGCCCCGGTGAACCCCGGAATACCAACCGAGGAAGTCGTTAATTTCATGTAATACCGGATGCAGTGCCGGGGTGCTGGCCGCATTGTCAAAATTAATATACTGCAAACGCTTTTTGCGGAGAGTGGGTACCTTATGCTTAATGCCTACGATGTCCCTGCGAAACCGGGCCGGTTCAAATTCCTTATCCTTGATCAGAAACACATCCCAAAAGTAAACGCTTTAGATATACTATGAACATCAAGGCATTTTGGACACTAGTACTCTGTAACGTCTAAAAGTTTAGGTTATCCGCCGAGAAAAATTTTCGCAGGGGAAGGCGGAGGAATGAGTAATACTGGACCTATTTCGATTGACGACAACGAAGCCCTGTGGAAATTTGGCCGGCGGGAATGAAAGTTTTAGGCGTTACAGAGTACTAGAAGCCCGGGTTTAAATAAAGAGCTGCATATTGGAATCAAGTGCGTCCTTAAGGTATTCTTTGACATCTACCACCTTGGCTTCGGGAATCAGTTCTTCAGATTTAAACCCCATGATCTCCAGAGAAAGCTGGCAGACATAAAAATTGACTCCCTTTTTGCGCGCCCCATCCAGAAAGTCCTTTAAGCCTGGGGTTTTGTCTGCTTTCATCATATCTTGCAGCATAGCTTTGCCAATGCCGCCCATATTCATTTTGGACAGCGGCAGTTGTTCCGCTCCCTTGGGAGTAAGGGTGGCGAAGAGTTTTTCATAAGCGCTTTTGTCTTCCAGACTCATTTTGTCAGGATCGCGCAAGAGCATAAGGCCCCAGAAAGCAAAAAACATCGTAACCCCTATTTCCATCTCGCGTGCGGCATTGGCAATAATTAATGCGGCCAGGGCTTTATCATAATCGCCGCTGAACATTAGCAGGTTTATGTGCCGGTTTTCCATCAATAATACCCCCAAAATATAGTTGCTTGGGCCGTCAAAAAAAGTGAATGGCTGCGTTAATCAATAACTCTGTTCAATCGATGCACTTTGTGTACGCCTCAATCACGGGCTTCTTGAAAGCCTTACTGGTCACTTCTTGATTGGTGAGCGAAAGCGCGTGTCCTCTTGAGGGAACATCCCTGTGTCCAGAGGATGCTTCTATTAAACGCTCTGCCAACAACGGAATTGTATATCTTCTGGTATCTTTTGCTTTTTAATAGCTATTTAAACGGGCCTTTTAAGAATTAGGAGGGAAATAATGATATAATCAATATGAACTAAGTGTGCTGTATAGCGAATTCGAAATACATCATCGAATTAAAGGATGAAAGCGAGATAGAAGATGAATTCCAAACAAACGGTTTTAACCGGTCTGGTGATTACCTCATTTATAACTGCCCTGGCGGCATCAGACCTTATACCGGGACTGCTTATATCGTTTATCGTACTGGCGGGAGGCATCCTGGCAACATTTTTTATGGCGCTCAGCCAAAAAAGGTCGGAGCGGCTCGCTGACCTGAATTTGATGCTTAAGGCCAGTCAAGAAATTAATTCCGAAAGTACTGAAGCCTTAATATTTGAAAGATTATTATATTGGACCAAGCGATTAATCAAATGCGAAACCGTATTGCTTTGCATAGACGGAAAGGTTATTTCGGACCAGGATTTTACCAGGCAGCCGGACTGGGAAGAATTTATCACCGGGATGAAGGAAAAAAAAGAACCTTTTCTTTTTAACCGGGTTGATAAGACACCCACCGCAGTTAATGTGCCGGAGCAGATAAGATCGTTATTAGCGGTGCCTCTGCGTCTGGGTGACGACATTCCGGCCCTGGTTTTGCTGCTTAATGATCAGGAAAAGGGCTTTTTTAACGAGCAAGACCGGGAATTTATCCAATATCTGGGCCGGCAGGCGGCCATAGCCTGGGGCAAAGCAAGCAATCATGAGGATGCAGAAAATTTTCACCTGCTAATACTAAAGTCATTGATTCGCTTATTAGAGAGTCAGGATTCCGTGTTTTTGGGTCATGCCGAGCGGGTCACCGCCATTTCAGAGAATTTAGGACGGAAACTGGGTCTGGATGAAAAGGAAATGAAAGCGCTAAGGTATGCGGCCCTCTTACATGATATAGGCAGATTTGTAAATATAGCTAATGAAGAAATTGAAGCAGCAGAGGCCTCCGAGTCAGAACCCCCGGCTAAAGTTGACCGGCATAGTATCATCGCCGCAGACAGTTTGCCGCAAGAGGGGATATTCCAAGGGATCAGGGAAGGGATTTTATGCCACCATGAACGTTATGATGGCAGTGGATACCCTAAAGGCCTGGCGCGTACGGAGATTCCTTGGAATGCCCGCATAATTGCGGTGGCTGATATTTATGATGCCATGACCCGGCTGTGCCCCGAAGAAGAGCGTCTGGACCATAACTCAGCCATTAAGGAAATTAAAAAGGCTATGGGCAGTTTGCTTGATCCGCTGGTAGTAGTAGTCTTGGAAGAGATGGAATCTGAAGCAGCCGAAATTGCAAAATAATACTTGAGGTATTCTCGTTTTGCGTTTTCAAGTGTAAAATTAAACATAAATTATATTCTTAGGTGGGAGCATTTTGTCCACGAAGAAAATTTACCTTTTTATCATTTTAATAGGTGTCTTGACTGCCACCTATTTTATTTATGCAAATATCCAACCGGAGCAATACATTCCGTCAATATCTCTGGGTAAGGAGGAAGCTGAAGAAAGAAAGCTTTTTCCTGATCCTGCTTTTACCCGCTACCAGATGGGCCTGTATCTGGATACCAACACCCGCATTCTTTATGGGAATACGATTTTGAATACCAAGAACACTACCGGCCAGTTAATGACAGAGATTTGGTTGACCGCCTACCCCAATGCCTTTCGTAATGCTAAGGAAACGCCTGCGCCAGCCAGTGCTTATTATTCGGGTTTCGATCCGGCCTGGCTGGAATTCCAAGAATTTAAAGTTAACGGCCAGCCTGTAGAATTCTTCCCCAATGGAGTATCGGTGCAGGTGATTTTATCCCAGGATATTATCCCCGGCAGCGAATTGCGGATAGAGATGAACTGGCAGGCCAAAGTACCTAAACTGGCCTATCGTTACGGAACCAAGGATGGGATATATATGCTGGGTAATTTTTATCCTGCCTTAAATGTTTGGGATGCTGCTGGCTGGCACAATTCCTATAATTCATTGTTTGGCGATCCATTCTGCTTCCATTGTGCGGATTATGAGGTTAGCTTCAATATTCCTGCAGGTTACCGGGTGGTATCAACCGGGGAAAATATGGATACAATAGCAGAAGATAATGGTCGGGAAATTCATATAATCAAGGCACAAAATGTCCGTGACTTTTGTCTGGCGGTACTGTATGATTACAACGAGTCAAAGGACGAAAAATCCCGTCCGGTCGTAAAGTGTTATTTTCCAAACCACTATAATGATTTCTCAGCTCAGGTATTGAAGCAATCCGCTGAAATAATTAATTATTATGCCTGTACCTGGGGCTCATATCCCTATAACGATTTCAAGGTGGTCTTTGTACCTATGAAAGGATTTCATGGTATGGAGTATTCAGGCTTGATGTTTTTTAGCGAGGATTTTCTGCAGCCCCAAGCTTATCAGCAACGGGGAGAATTTATTCTGGCGCATGAAATAGCCCATCAGTGGTGGTTTGCCATGGTAGGTAATGACCAGCTTAAGGAACCGTGGTTGGACGAGGGTCTGGCCAACTGGAGTGCTTATAAATATCTGGAAAAATATAAAGGGATTAAACCTCCCGCTTTAAATGAATATGCGGATGGGATCAACTTAGCCCGGGAAATGAGGGAGATTTATTCCACTCAGGAATACTATGCTACAGCTTACACTGGCGGAGAAGCATTTTGGTTCGGTCTGGAAAAGGAAATGGGGCAAGAAACGGTGAATAAGGTTTTACGCAGGTATTTGGCGGATTATCGTTTCAATATTGCCTGCACCGATGATTTGCTTCAAGTGATAAAGAAGGAAGCTCACCAGGATATGACGGATTATTTTGCAAAATGGTTTAAAAACTAATAATAATGGGAAGGCGCGATGAGAGACTATACTTTCAACGAACCTTCCAGAAATGAGCAATGCTTTTAAGCATCGGAAGAAACTGCGGAGCAGTTTCTTCCGCACCGCTGCAACGAGGCGGGAGAGTAGAAGTTTGTGCCTGTTTTGTTAATTGAAACCAGACCGCATAATGACGCGGGGGCCATCTTTTCACCTCGTTATATCCTGGCACCATGTTCCTTGAGAATTTGTACAGCTTCGTCAATTTTATCTGCGGTGGTTACCAGGGTGAGCAGGAATGATTTGCTTCCCGGCAGTTCTGAGTAACCTGCCATGCCACTTGCATCCGGATCGGCAGCCAGCAAAGGTGAAGGACCGTCATAGGCTTCGACACCGAGCACCAATGAAGAAAGCGCGGCAGAAGAGTTGCCATACAATTCGGTGTTGGGATATTCTGAAACCCGGTCAATTTTGGTTTCGGTATAGCCTTTTTGATTGAGCATTGCTTGGGCCGTTTTAGCCTGCTGGGCCGTTGGGAAATAGGCTAAAACAGATCTTTCGCCAGATTGCAGTTGCATAGGTTTACCTCCCTTTATGTGACATTTTTGATTTTAGCGATTCTGTTGGTATTATTTTTGCCATTAAGGAATTCGAATATATATGGAAAATTTAAGGAGGATATAAATGAATCCCATAAAAAAGCTGGATAATACACTGCGAAATATGATTATAAGGGCTTTGGAATCAGCCCGGGAACAGGATCTGCTTCAATTTTCAGCGATTCCTGAATTTGCCATAGAAGTTCCCCGGGAAAAACAGCATGGTGATTTTGCCTCCAATGTTGCTATGTTAATGGCCCGCGAAGCCCGCATGGCTCCCCGCAAGATAGCGGAAAGTCTAGTGGGAATGATAAATACCAGTGGCACGCCGGTTGAGCGAATTGAGATCGCCGGAGCCGGTTTCATAAATTTTTATCTGAATAATTCCTGGCTTTATGAAATACCGGGGCTGGTTTATAATATGAAGGACAAGTATGGATACAACGAGAAGATAAATCGTAAAGTACAGGTCGAATTTGTTAGTGCCAATCCCACTGGGAATTTGCATATGGGTAATGCTCGGGGAGGCGCTATTGGCGACACGCTGGCTAATATTTTGGAGCGGGCTGGAAATGATGTGGAAAGGGAATTCTACATCAATGATGCCGGCAATCAGATTGAAATATTTACCGATTCGATGGAAGCGCGTTATTTCCAATTAACCGGACATGATGTGGAATTCCCGGAAAACGGCTATGCCGGGTTGGACTTGATAGATACCGTTCGCAACCTAATTGCGGATTACGGGAAAACGCTGCTGGATATGCCAAGGGATGAAAGAAGAAAAATTATTGTTGAATATGCTTTGCAGGAAAAGGTTGATTATATCAAAGAGACCTTGCTCAGCTTTGGCATTGTTTATGATGTCTGGTTTAACGAAAAAAGCCTGCACGAGGCAGGTAAAATAGATCAGGTTATCCAGGTCCTCAAAGATCGGGATTATTGTTATGAAAATGAAGGTGCCCTGTGGTTCAAATCTACAGCCTTTGGTGATGAAAAAGACGAAGTATTGATGCGGGCCAATGGTCTGCCGACATACTTTGCCGCGGATATTGCCTATCACCAGGACAAGTTTGAACGGGGCTTTGACTGGGTTATTAACATCTGGGGAGCTGACCATCACGGGCATGTAGCCAGAATGAAGGGGGCCATGCAAGCACTGGGTTATGACCCTGACAAACTGGATATCTTATTAATGCAACTGGTTAGATTGTACCGGGCCGGCAATATTGTGCGGATGTCCAAACGTACCGGCACCACGGTTTCCCTCGATGAGCTGATTGCGGATGTAGGCAGGGATGCAGCTCGTTTTTTCTTTGTCATGCGCAGTCCTGACAGCCACCTTGATTTTGATTTGGAACTAGCCCGGCAAAAAAGCCAGGAAAACCCGGTTTATTATGTGCAATATGCCCATGCCCGCATCTGCAGTATCTTCCGTCAGGCTGATGCGGAAGGGATTAAGATGGCGAGTCTGCAAGCTATTGACGCCAGTCTCCTGCAAGAGGAGGAGGAACTGGCAATATTAAGAAAAATAGCTGATTTTCCGGAAGAGCTTGCAATTGCTGCGAGAACCCTGGCTCCGCAGAGAATAGCCCGCTATGTTCTGGACTTGGCAGCCTTGTTTCACAGTTTTTACAACCATCACCGCGTACTCAATGACAATTCGGGCTTGCAGGATGCACGCCTTTTGTTGATGGCAATTACCAGTATAACGATAAAAAATGCTCTTGATATTTTAGGGGTAAATGCTCCGGAAAAAATGTAGGAGGAATGCCAATGATGACTCAAAAGAAAAGCGAAGCAGATTGGGCCGTAGAAATCATGTCCCGTAAACAGGAGGCTATGTTTTATTCGGATTTGATTAATGAAATAGCTGATATGATGGGGAAAAAGAAGGATACGCCTACTTTAACATCCATATATACGCGCATAAATCTGGATAATCGTTTGGTTTATCAGGGTGAAGGCTTCTGGTTTTATGATACCAGCCGGTTAAGCAGACCCCGGGTTTAAACACCAAGCAGCGTGCCAAGGGAGGAATACACATGAAAATCAAATGGTTGGGACATGCCTCTTTCTTAATAGAGACCCAGGAAAAAAGAATTATAACCGATCCATTTGATGAAAAAACTGGTTATCAGGTTTTGCCCCAGGCGGTTGATATCGCTACGATCAGCCATGAACACTGGGATCACAACGCAGTTCATGTGCTGCTGGGCAACCCGCAGGTGATTAGAGGGCCAGGCAATTTTGATCTTAATGGCATAAGCATCAAGGGAATTCATTCTTTCCATGATAAGAATCAGGGTAAAAACCGGGGCAGCAATACCATGTACAAGATATCCAGTGAAGGCATTAACTTGCTGCATCTGGGCGATCTGGGGCAGATACTGACCAGCGACCAGCTTAAGGATTTAGATAATGTAGATATACTATTGATTCCGGTGGGAGGCAACTATACGATTGATGCCGGGGATGCTTTAACGGTGGTAAAGCAGATTAACCCCCGCATCGTTGTGCCGATGCATTTTAAGACTCCTCATGTTACGATAAATCTCGCCCCCGTCGAAGCCTTTACCTGCCGGTTTGATCGTTGCGTAAAGAAATCCCAGCTGGAACTGAATAAAGAGGATTTAAACCAAGAACCTTTAGTTATTGTATTGGACTATCTATATTGATCTTAAGCAATGAAGATTAAGAGCAAGAATAAGGGAGGGGCCCAAAAGTGACCAAGTATATTTTCATTACCGGGGGTGTTGTTTCTTCGTTAGGCAAAGGCATCACCGCCGCATCTTTAGGAAGGCTGCTTAAAAGCAGGGGACTAAAGGTAGCACTGCAGAAATTCGATCCTTACATTAATGTCGACCCCGGAACCATGAGTCCCTACCAGCATGGGGAGGTCTATGTAACTGAGGACGGAGCGGAGACCGACCTTGATGTGGGTCATTATGAAAGATTTGTGGATGAGAACCTTAGCCAGTACGCCAATTGCACCACCGGCAGGATCTACCAGGCGGTTCTCGATAAGGAAAGAAGGGGTGATTATCTTGGGCAGACCGTGCAGGTCATTCCCCATATCACCAACGAGATAAAAGAAAGGGTTACTTTGATCGAAAGAGCAGCTCAACCGGATATAGTAATCAGTGAAATTGGCGGCACAGTCGGGGATATTGAGTCGCTTCCTTTTTTGGAGGCCATCAGACAATTGAAGATTGAACTTGGCAAAGACCGGGTTTTATATATTCATGTTACTTTGATACCTTATATAAAAGCGGCAGGAGAATTAAAAACCAAACCTACCCAACATAGTGTGAAGGAACTTCGCAGCATAGGTATTCAGCCTGATATTTTGGTTTGTCGCACCGAAAAGGAACTCTCCGAAGACATTAAAGGTAAGCTTGCTATGTTTTGCGATGTTGACCGCGAAGCGGTAGTACAACTTAAAGATGCCGGTTCTATATACGAGGTCCCCTTGATGCTGGCCAAAGAACAACTGGACCAGGAAGTTATAAAGAGACTGGGGCTTAAATGTCCGGTGGCCGACCTGCTGGAATGGGAAGAACTGTTCAGCAAGGTTAAAAGCCTTGATCGCGAGGTAACTATTGGTCTGGTGGGCAAATATGTGGAGCTGCCCGATGCCTACTTAAGCATAGTTGAATCTTTAAAACACGCAGGCTTTCGGTATAATTCTGAAATCAAGATAAAGTGGATTAATGCCGAACAGATTGAAAAAGACGGGACCGACGAATTGCTGAGCGATGTTGACGGTATTCTGATTCCCGGTGGATTTGGGGAAAGAGGCATAGAAGGCAAGATAGCCACCGCCGGATATGCCCGCAAAAACAAAGTACCGTTCTTGGGTATATGCCTGGGGATGCAATGTGCAGTGATCGAATTTGCCCGTAATGTCTGCGGGCTTAAAGGAGCAAACAGCTCAGAATTTGCCCTGGATAGTCCCTATCCGGTGGTTCATCTTATGCCCGACCAGGAAAACATAGCCAAAAAGGGCGGAACCATGCGCCTGGGGGGATACCCTTGCCACCTCCGGGAAGGTACGGCAGCATATGAGGCTTATGCTTGTCCAGATATTAGTGAACGCCACCGCCATCGTTATGAAATAAACAATGAGCATCGCAAGACCCTGGAGGATAATGGGTTAACTATCTGCGGAATATCTCCAGATGGCAAACTGGTGGAGATTATCGAGCTAAACGAGCATCCCTGGTTTGTGGCCTGTCAATTTCATCCTGAGTTTAAATCGCGTCCCAACCGGCCACATCCGCTATTCATGGGTCTGGTAAGAACTGCCCTGGAGTTTAGCAAGCAAGTGAGGAGTCCGGCGTAAGGGATGAGGGGGGAGAACCATCGATTTTGATTCTGGTTTTAAATATCTCTTTGCTAATCCGTGCCAAGCCTGCCCTCCAGGAACCGGATATCTAAAATGGACCCTGCAATTGTGTGTTATTGAGAGTGCTATGGGCAAGTGTTGAATTTGCTAAATGAGGATGGCATACACATGTTATTTTCACGAAATATGTGTATGCCTTTCCTGTAGGATTGAGGACTTAAAAGATGTACGGGCTCTTAATTATTGGATACCTGAACCTCTTGAGGGCAAACTAGCAAAGAAATATCTGTGAGGTACATTTATGTTTACAACGCGAGTTATCGATATTAAGGAAAAAGAACGATATGACAATTTTGTTGATGCGCATTCCAAAGGGCACTTCCTGCAATTGTGGGAATGGGGGCAGGTAAAGCAAGGCATGGGCTGGGAACCGTTGCCCCTGGTTTTGGAAGAAGATGGCCAAATAAGAGCTTCATTACTTATTTTAAAAAGAAAATTGCCGATTCCTGTCTTGAAGAAATGCATTTTTTATTCTCCTCGGGGACCGGTGGTAGATATGGAAAATGAGGAATTGTGCCAGGCGCTGTTTAAAGGAGCAGAAAAAGTAGCGAAAGAAGAAGGTGCTATTTTCCTGAAAATTGATCCGGATGTACCGGTCGGACAGCAGAACTTTACTAATATCTTGAAGAAATGCGGTTTTCGCGCTAATGAAACCGGACTCGATTTTGAAGGGGTGCAGCCCAAATTTGTTTTCCGTCTGGATATTAATCCTTCGGAAAAGGAGCTTTTAGATAATATGCATCCCAAGTGGAGATATAATATTCGTCTGGCGGCCAAGAAAAAGGTGAATATTCGCATAGCTCAAAACAAAGAAGACCTGCGTCAGTTTTATGAGGTTCTCAAAGAAACCGCCAGCCGGGATCAATTTCTCATTCGTGGTTATCAGTATTTTGAGTGGATATGGGACTACATGGTGGAAAGCAATTATGCCCGGATATTCCTGGCTGAATATGAGGGTAAGATTATTGCCGCCACCCTGGCCCTCATTACCGGAGACAAGGTCTGGTATCTTTATGGCGCCTCAAGCAACGAATACCGCAATGTGATGCCCAATTACCTTATTCAATGGGAAATGATCAACTGGGCGCGGCAGCAGGGTTGCAAGCTTTATGATTTCCGGGGGGTATCGGGGGACCTGGATGAGGACAACCCGCTTTATGGATTATATCGTTTCAAAAAGGGATTCGGCGGTGAATTCACGGAATTCGTGGGCGAGTGGGACTTGGTTTACTCCCGCTTGTTTTTCTGGCTTTGGAATCGGGTTCTGCCCATCTATATTAAGATCAGCCGATCTTAAAAAGTAAGCGCAGTACTCAAGGCTTGGGGAAGGAGGAGCTTTAGTGAAACAATATTTGCAAAATAAATGGGTCGAAATTGATGTCGATGTGGTCAAGGGCAATCTGGAAGCGATAAAGACCCTGCTTGAAGAGCGCACCCGGCTGGTCGCAGTACTCAAGGCCGATGCTTACGGGCATGGAGCAGTTAATATTGCTCGCTTGCTCTTCCAGCAAGGCGTGGATTTCTTTGCGGTCTCCTTTTTGGGTGAGGCTATGGAAATAAGGAAAGGCGGCATTCGTGCCAGTATTCTGGTGTTCAGTCCTATGGTGGATGAAGATCAGGTCAAAGAGGCTATAAAAAATAAACTTACCCTAACGATTGCTTCTCTTTATGACAGCCAGCTGATTGATGAGGTCAGCCGGCGGCTTAACCAAAAAGTCAGCGTCCATCTGAAAGTTGAAACCGGTTTGGGCAGGTTTGGCATGAACGGCGAAGAACTCATCTCCGTTTGTAATTCTTTAAAAGAGAATCCCAACATATACATAGAAGGTATATATACTCATATGGCTGAGGCGGCTGCCAGTGATGCCAGTTATACCGAAGGACAATTCTCCAGTTTTATGGAGATAATCCAGAGCTTGAGCGCGGCGGGTTTTAGAATACCGGTAAAGCATTGTGCCAATAGCGCAGTTTTTTTGAAATACCCGCATATGCATCTGGATGCGGTAAGAATCGGCACGCTTTTATCCGGGCAATATCCGGCGGGCAGTTTTTCCCAAACTCTGTCTCTGGCAGATCCTTTTAAATTCAAGAGCCAGATTATTGCTTTGCGCAATCGGAAAGCCGGGACTTATCTGGGGTATTACCGCAGCTATCGCATGAAGAACCCGGCGCAAATAGCGGTGATTCCGGTAGGGTATAATGACGGACTGGCTTTGGAAGTAGCCAATAAACCGGAAGGATTTATCGATCTGCTCAAAAAGCTGGTTAAAATGGTTTTGTTTTATTTTGATTCTCCACGCTATAGCCTCTATATCAAGATTAAGGGGCGTGCTTATCCATTGCGTGGCAAGATCTTTATGCAGATGGCGCTGATCGAAATCCCGTTGAATGTTGGCGTGAGTGTGGGTGATGAAGTGGAAATCCCCCTACGGAAGACGCTGATCGCCAAAAACATAAGCAGGATTTATCTCCGAGACGGTGCAGCAGTGAAAATAGAGGATGAAGATGGAACCAGTTATGTAGTCGAGGGGGTTTAGCGTGCAGAAGAAAATAGTGGTAGGGGTTTTTGTGATTTTCCTCGTGGTTATGGGAAGTCTGGCGGTGTTGAAATCGCAAAAAATGGAAAGCGGAGCTGCAGGGTCCGGCACTGCAACGATCGGAGTCATTGAAGTTAACGGAACGATTGGCGGCGGTTCAACCTGGATGGCCGACAGCGGCGCGAGCAGTTCGGAAGTCATGGAGGCGATTCGCACAGCACGGAAACGCAAGGATATAAAAGCTGTGGTTTTAAGAGTAGACAGTCCGGGAGGAAGTTCAGGAGCTTCTCAGGAAATAGGCATCGAGCTTGACCGCTTACGGGATAGCGGGAAACCGGTGGTAACCTCTATGGGTGATATATGTGCTTCGGGAGGTTATTGGATTGCCTGCAGCACGGACCGGATCGTGGCTAATGGGTCTACTATTACCGGCAGTATTGGGGTTATCATGCAGTTGAGCAACCTGGAAGGATTATATGAAAAACTGGGTATTCGCAATTCAAATATAAAAAGCGGCGAACATAAAGATATCGGCTCGACTGACCGGGAGATTACCTCGGAGGAAAAGCAAATGCTGCAACAAATGATTGATGACTCCTATCAGCAATTTTTAGATCAGGTGAAGAAAGGTCGCAAGGGCAAAATCGAGGAAGAAAAATTATTGGCAATTGCCGACGGCAGGATATTTACCGGGCGGCAGGCCTTGCAACTAGGCTTGGTGGATCAACTGGGTAATTATTATGATGCGGTAAAACTGGCGGAAACGATGGCGGGAATAAAAGGTGAAAGCAATATAGAAGTATTAAACGGAACTGATATCTGGAAACGTTTCATGCTGAATATGGGCAGCCGAAGCCTGCTGCAGGACATGGAATCCTTAGGGATGAATTATCTAAGCAGGTATTAAAAGGAGCGTAGTTTATTGACCCTCACAGAAGTCATTTATGGCATATTGTTTCAACCTGCCGCAACCCTGAGCTACCTGAGCCGGGAGAAGCCATTAAAACAGGGATTAATAGTATATCTGATAATAGCTCTATTTAACGTGCTAATCAGTCAAGGTATCGAAGCCCTGAATTTTATGGAATCCCTGGCTAATCTTCCCCCGAATTTTATATGGCTGGTCAGCAGTATCGGCGTTATAGCCTCAATCATAATGCTGTTTTTTATGGCGGGATTTTTGTCCCTAATCAGCGAGATTATTTATGGGCAGGCTAATGGCAAAGGCTTATTAGTGTGTTTGAGTTTTGCGTACCTTCCCAGTGTCTTGGGAGCACCCTTGGAATATGCAGCGCTGTTGATCGGGATGCAATCAGCAGCTGCAGTATTACCGGTGTTTACTCTGGTTTGGGTACTGGTTTTGCAGGTAATTGCTCTGCGGGAAGCTTTAAGCCTGCGGAGCAGCCAGGCCGTCTTGCTCTTTATACTTCCCTTGTTGATATTATTGGCCTTAACTATTGCAGTCATTGTAGCAGTGGTTAGCATCTTTTCTTTACCATTTACACAATTTTAAAGAAGGATATATTAGACAAGCGTAGAAATAGATGGAAAAGCGAATGGGGGGGTTGGCCGTGCCAAGAAGCATACTGATTGTGGATGACCAAAAAGGAGTTCGACGTTTACTGGAAGAACTTTTTAAACGTGAAGGATGGGATGTCTATGCAGCTTCTGATGGAATGGAGGCAATTGCCCAGCTTGATCAATACCTGCCCGATATCTTGCTTATCGATATGAAAATGCCCAATATGAATGGACTTGAAGCTTCGCAGATAATTCTTAAGAAACATCAGAATTTACCGGTAATTATGATGACTGCCTACGGGGAAATGGAAGTGGTAAAACATGCTTTGGATGCAGGGGTTAGAAGGTGTATTACCAAACCCTTTGATATTATTACTTTGCGCGACCTAGTATTGCAAATAGTCAGGGAAAAGGTTTCATAAAAATAGAAATAAAGAGGTGATTGTAGTGGCATTGGTTCCAGTAAGTGAGTTGTTATTTAAAGCGGAGAAGGAAGGTTATGCAGTAGGTGCTTTCAATGCCAATAATATGGAGATTGTGCAGGCAATTATTGAGGCTGCGAAGCTGGAAAACTCTCCGGTAATTATGCAGGCCAGCCAGGGGGCAATTACGTATGCCGGCTTGGAGTTTATAACCGGAATGGTAAAGATAGCAGCGGAGGCTTGTAAGGTTCCGGTAGCCTTGCACCTGGATCATGGAACGGATTTCGGGCAGGTTGTAAGGTGTATCAGGAGCGGTTTTTCTTCAGTTATGTATGATGGTTCAAAACTTCCCCTGGAGGAGAATATAGCTATGACCAGAAAGGTCCTGGAGATAGCTCGGCCCATCGGGGTATCAGTAGAGGCTGAACTGGGCAAAATAGGAGGTACCGAAGACGATATCCATGTGAGCGAAAAGGAAGCTATGTATACTGACCCTGAAGAAGCGAGATATTTTGTAGCTCAGACCGGTATTGAGAGCCTGGCTATCGCTATTGGCACTGCGCATGGACAATACAAGGGCAAACCTGAGCTTGATTTTGAACGGCTGGCTAAAATAAAGTCTCTGGTTGGCATCCCCATCGTTCTGCATGGTTCCTCCGGGGTCCCCGATGAAGCGGTGAAAAAAGCTATTGCGCTGGGGGTCTGCAAAGTAAATATCGACACCAACATACGCGAGGCTTTTGTTTACACCATGCGAAAGGTTATTCAGGAAAAACCGGATGAGATTGATCCCCGTAAAATTCTGGGACCAGCTCGGGAAGCCATGACAAATGTCGTTCGTAATAAAATGCGGGTCTTCGGCAGTTCCGGGCAGGCATAAACCCTTGAATAAGGGGGGTGCAGGAAGGCTGAGCGAATGAGCTTTATCGGTCCAGGGCAAGAAAGGATGATGTTTTTGCGCATTTTTATTGATACTGCTAATATAGAGGAGATAAAAGAAATCAATGCGATGGGTTTCCTGGCAGGAGTAACGACCAACCCCAGTTTGGTGGCCCAGGAAAAACGTGATTATAAACAGGTAATTAAGGAAATCTGTGAAGTAGTAGACGGGCCCATAAGTGCTGAAGTCATTGGCCAGGATTATGAAGCAATGGTTAAAGAAGGGGCAGAACTGGCCGCCATCCATGCCAATGTAGTAATCAAGATACCAATTTGCGAGCCGGGCTTAAAAGCAATTAGTACGCTTAAACATAAAGGTATTGCATGCAATGCCACGCTGGTGTTTTCAGCCAACCAGGCTTTGCTGGCTGCGCGAGCCGGAGCCGCTTATGTAAGCCCGTTTATCGGGAGATTAGATGATATAGGCAATGATGGCTTGAATCTGCTTAATGAAATAATCACGATATTCAACCAGTACATGTTGGATACCGAGGTGATTGCTGCAAGTATCAGACATCCCATGCATGCTGTGGAATCAGCCAAAATTGGTTCGCACATTGCAACCATACCGTATCAGATTATTAAGCAGATGATAAAACATCCGCTGACTGATGCAGGGATAGAAAAATTTATGCGGGATTGGCAAAAGGTCTTTTAGGGAAGGGGAGGTTTTAAGTTTGGAGAGGGAATTAGCCCTGGAGTTTGCCAGAGTGACTGAAGCTGCTGCTCTGGCAGCTGCGCGCTGGGTTGGCAAAGGGGATAAAGAAGCAGCTGATGATGCTGCGGTAACCGCCATGCGGGTAATGTTCGATACCGTGTCGGTTGACGGAGTGGTCGTAATTGGTGAGGGCGAATTGGACGAAGCGCCGATGCTATATATTGGAGAGAAAGTTGGGCAAGGCATCCCTCCCCAGGTGGATATAGCCGTTGATCCTCTGGAAGGTACGAATTTGGTGGCAAAAGGCCTTAATGGTGCTATTGCGGTTTTGGCTATCGCCCCTAAAGGAACACTGCTTCATGCGCCTGACATGTACATGGACAAAATAGCGGCCGGCCCTGAATGCAAAGGTCGGATTCATCTGGATGCCAGTGTGAAGGAGAACCTGTGGGAAGTAGCCCGCAGTTTGGATAAGTTAATCAGTGAAGTAACCGTAGTTATTCTTGACCGGCCTCGTCATCAAGAGATGGTTGAGGATATAAGAAGAGCGGGAGCAAGGATCAAGTTAATCAGTGATGGTGATATTTCCCCGGCTGTAGCGGCCGCTTATCCCGATTCGGGGGTTGACTTGCTCCTGGGTATTGGCGGAGCCCCGGAAGGCGTTATCACCGCTGCGGCGATGAAATGCATGGGAGGGGACTTTCAAGCACGCCTATGTCCGGAGAATGAAAGTGAAACACAACGCTGTCACGATATGGGGATAAGCAACCTGAATAAGATATTTACGATTGATGAACTGGTGAAGTCTGAAGATGTAATATTTGCGGCTACGGGTATAACGGATTCTTTTTTAATTAAAGGAGTGAGGTACTACAAACGGCGCGCAGTTACCCAAACCCTGGTAATGAGGAGCCTCTCCGGGACAATCCGAACGATCGAGGCTGACCATCATCTGGATAGAAAACCGTTGTTTAAAGATGAAAGACTTAGATTAATAATGGGATAGGCCAAATTGAAAGGTGCGGAGCAAGCCGCTAGGTCTAAGATGGAAAATGTTCTTTATTTAAACATATACATAAATTTGCTTCAGCCGAAGGGTGGATGCTTTTGGATGTGGTAATTTTTGGTTTATTTGTGATTAAATATTATCCTTTACTGGAATAATATTTTAAAAGGTGTTATATTAAAATAAAGACAGTGTTGATTTTTCCGATTATTATGATAAAGTATATCGAGGCGAAAAGATATCCCCCGCTTCTTTAAGCGGTCTGCTTCCTATTAAGAGAACAGGCGGTGGGTTCTATCCCCCGCCTCGTTATAGCGGTGCGAAAGAAACTTTTCCGCAGTTTCTTCCAATGCTTAAAAGCTTGTTTAATCATGCCGTTTTCCCAAGCACTTTTTCCATAAGGATTACGGTAGTCTTTTCTGAGGGTTTTATTGCACTTCCAGGGGGCCTGTCACAGACAGTTCTTGTCGCACATGATTACCCGCAAGATTTAGGAATTAACAAACGAAGCAAAAGGAAATCAAACAATAATGAACAATAAGACAAAAGCAATAATAATTCCAGGGATGATTGCAGCTGTTTTAACGAAAAGCCATGTTTATTATTAATCAAATAAGGAGGGAAATATTGAATATTTCGGAACTTGACAACAAAACGATACTGGAGCTGTACCAGATAGCACGCGAGATTAATTTGGCAGGTTATTCAAAGCTGCGCAAAAAGGAATTAATTTTTGAAATAACCAAAGCACTTACTCATGCCGATCAACTGCTGCAAGCTCAGGGAGTACTTGATATAATGCCTGACGGCTATGGATTTTTACGTCCGTTTACTTACTTGCCAAGCCAGGAAGATATCTATGTATCACCATCGCAAATCAGAAAATTTGAATTAAAGACCGGTGACCGAGTAGGAGGGCAGGTCCGTTCTCCAAAAGATAATGAACGATTTTTTGCGCTCTTAAAAGTTGAGAGTGTTAACGGCTTTTTGCCTGATGAATCAGTTAAAAGGATACATTTTGATGCGCTGACACCTCTTTATCCCACCCAAAGACTGACCCTGGAAACCGAGAGCCAGGAGCTGTCCACCCGTATTATCGACTTGGTTTCACCTATCGGAAAAGGACAACGCGGACTTATTGTAGCACCTCCCAAGGCAGGAAAGACTATCCTGCTGCAAAAAATTGCGCAGGGAATCAGTACCAATCACCCTGAAATCGAACTTATAATTCTGCTGGTTGATGAAAGACCGGAGGAAGTTACGGATATGCAGCGTTCCACCAAGGCTGAAGTAGTCGCATCAACCTTTGATGAACCGCCGGAAAGCCATGTGAAGGTAACAGATATGGTGCTGGAAAGGGCTAAACGACTGGTTGAGCATAAGCGCGATGTGGTTATCCTGATGGATAGTGTTACAAGGCTGGCCCGCGCTCATAATCTCGTGGTACCGCCCAGCGGCCGGACTTTGTCCGGAGGAGTGGACCCCGCTTCATTGGATAAACCCAAGAGATTTTTTGGTGCAGCCCGTAATATTGAAGAAGGGGGCAGTCTGACGATAATAGCCACCGCTCTGATTGAAACAGGATCACGCATGGATGAGGTTATTTTCGAGGAATTTAAAGGCAGGGGCAATATGGAATTGGTTTTGGACCGGAAACTGGCTGAGCGCAGAGTCTTCCCCGCCATAGATCTTAAACGCTCAGGAACCAGAAAAGAGGAATTGCTGCTCAGTCAAAACGAATTGGAATTAACCTGGATAATTCGCAATGCATTGAGTGATTACAATCAGGTTGAAGGCATGCAGATGATGATAGACACCATGAAGAAGACCAAATCAAACCAGGATCTGTTGAGGGCGGCACCGATAGCTTTCAGCAGAAAGGAGTTTGCCAGAAACAGCTACTAATGCGAAAAAATGAATAATCATTTCCCAAAAGGTCAAAAATAAGGGTCAGCAGGCCCTTTTTTTGTTGCTCAAAGGAAATGAGGTGAACAAATATAGTGAATAAAAAGTGGGTAGTCTTGTTGATCCTTATCACCCACATTTTAGCAGTAAGTATTAATCCGGCACTGGCTGCTCCTGGTGAAGGAAATTTTATTCCCTGTGTCATAAAGAGTAATGTTAAAGAGGTTAACAACAGCTTTTATAAAGTGTGTAAGGGTGACACCTTATGGGGTATATCCCAAACGCTGAATGTTGAACTTGAATCGCTTATGAGTACCAATGGCTTGAATGCCGGAACCGTTCTGAAGATTGGACAGAGCATAATAATACCAGGTAATGGAGCCAATTACCATTTGCTTAAAAAAGGGGATACCTTTTGGAGCATTGCATCCGCTTATGGTATTAGTGTAAAAGAACTGCAAGGGTTGAACCAGGGCAAGAATCCCAGCAAGCTTAAAATTGGCGACCGGCTTATTATTCCGGCGGGAACCAAGCGAATTGCATCGGCTAATACAGAATCCTCGCGCGGGTTTCTTATAAGTCGAATGTATGCCTGGCCTCTCCTGGGAACTATTACTTCTTATTATGGATGGCGTAAATCGGGTTTCCATCATGGGCTGGATATTGCCGGAAAAACCAACACCACTATTAAAGCTGCAGCGGCGGGAAAGGTGTCGTTTGCTGGCTATAAAGCTATTTATGGACGAACGGTAATTATTGACCATGCCAATGGTGAGCAAACCTTGTATGCTCATGCAAATAAAACCATGGTTAAAGCAGGACAGAAGGTTGAACGCGGTGAGGCAATTGCGACGGTTGGCAGTACTGGCAGAACTACCGGGCCGCACCTGCATTTTGAAATAAGGAAGGGTGACAAGACATTTAACCCATTGGAATACTTGCG
>JAQUXM010000133.1 GCA_028692415.1 Syntrophomonadaceae bacterium
TATGTATTTCAACAACATTCTTAATATTTCGTTCCCCCTTTTACCTCTCCGCTTATTAATGTACCAAATAATAATACTAAATTGGATAAAATTTCTTACACTGTTTGCCTGGGGTATAGATATTTTTTGAATAAAGATGGGGGCAATAGGACCCTCCTCTTGCCTCTCCCATTGGAGTCACGGAATACGAGGAGGATCTGGAAAAGTTGATAAAAAGTAGTTGCTGGTCTCCTTTACCAGGTAAAAAAGGACGAGGTGCAAGCGCATTGAATCTACGATAAAAAAGGAGTACAATGTGCTTGGTCAAATATCTTGATTGGGTTCACCGCTCCTAAGTGAAGCAGCGTAATTGTGGGAGGATATGTGTTAGTGTTCAATTCTTGGCTGGCGATTGCTGTCTTTGTATTAGCTTACTTTTTCATTATCTTGGAAAAAGTTCACCGGGGTGTTGTGGTATGGGTGGCTGCTTCCCTGGTCATTGCCCTGGGAGTTATAAACCAGGAAAAGGCCATTGAATCGGTTGATTTTAATACTCTTTTGTTGTTAATCGGAATGATGGTTATTGTTGGCATAACCCGCAAAAGCGGGGTGTTTGAATACATGGCGATCAAGTCGGCCAAGCTGGTACAGGGTAAGCCGATTTATCTCCTGGCGGTTTTGGCTATAGTCACGGCTGTAGCATCAGCCTTGCTGGATAATGTAACAACAGTGCTTTTGATGGTACCCGTAACCTACGCTTTAACCGACCGACTGGAAATATCGCCAATTCCTTTCCTGCTTACGGAAATACTCGCATCAAATATTGGTGGAACTGCTACCCTGATTGGGGACCCGCCCAATATTATGATCGGTAGCGCAACGGGTCTGGGATTCATGGATTTTGTCGTCAATCTGGCTTTGCCGTGTCTTTTTATCCTGCTAATTACCATCGCTTGTTTGGCAGTTATTTACCGCAAGGATTTAAAGGCAGATGATGATAAGATTCAGAGAATTATGGTATTAAATGAAAAAGAGTTTATCAAAGAATGGGCTATTTTAAAAAAATCACTACTGGTACTGACTCTGACCATACTGGGATTTCTTCTTCATCAGACGTTGGAACTTGAGTCGGCTACCATTGCGCTACTGGGGGCCGGCATGCTTTTGCTTATAACCCGCGTAGAAATTGAGGAAGCCTTGTTAAATGTGGAATGGCCGACTATATTCTTCTTTGGCGGTTTGTTTATCCTGGTAGGAGCGTTGAAGGTTAACGGGGTAATAGATTTTATTGCCCGGGAATCCCTGCAAATTACCGGCAATAGCCTGTTGACCACTGGCATGCTGGTTTTATGGCTGTCTGCTATTGCCTCAGCTTTCATTGACAATATTCCCTTTGTAGCAACTATGATTCCCCTCCTGCAGAGTATTGCGAGCCTTACCCATATGCCGATGGAGTCCATCTGGTGGGCCTTGTCATTAGGTGCCTGCCTGGGCGGCAACGGGACCCTAATCGGGGCCTCGGCCAATGTGATTGTAGCGGGAATGTCGGAGAGGTATAACACCCCGATCAGTTTCATGTACTACCTTAAAATTGGTTTTCCCCTCATGCTGCTTTCCATCATTATCGCCAACGCCTATCTTTACTGGTTTTTCTGGAGCTAAAGATTCGACCTGTCTTCAAGTACTGCTTTTTGATAATTTCAGTTCACCATGCGCCGAAAGGCGCTATTTTCAATCCAAAATATTATAACGCGGCGAAAAGATGTCCCCCGCTTCTTTAAGCTATTAACAAAACAGGCGGCGGATTCTAATCCCTCGCCTTGCTCCAGCGGTGTGTTGGAACTGCTCCGCAGTTTCTGCCGATGCTGAAAATTACATATCTAAATTTTCAGTTCCTATCTCCGAAATATTCAATTATTTATGATACTTCGAGAAAATTTGATAAAAATCTTCGTTAATTGCAAGTTATGGTATTGTTTACTGGATGTATTATAATATTTTGTAATATATAATATAAAAAAGAAGGTTTAATGACATATGTCCAGAATAATATTTCTTGTGAATACAACAGAAAGGAGGTTTAGTTTTACGTATCGATATTAGAGTTAAGGAGGGTGTAAAGTTGAAGAACAAGAAATACTTGATGATTATTGCTGGTTTGTTATTTGGCGGACTTGCAGCTTACATGACTAAACTGGGCAATCCAGGGAACATGGGTATTTGCGTAGCCTGTTTCTATAGGGATATTGCCGGTGCGCTGGGATTTCACCAGGCAGCAGTCGTACAGTACCTGCGACCGGAAATAATGGGTCTGTGCCTGGGGGCATTTCTGTCTGCTTTATTTTTCGGAGAATTTCGGGCCCGGGGCGGCTCAAATCCGCTGGTTCGATTTTTATTGGGCGTGTTTATAATGATTGGTGCCCTGGTTTTCCTGGGCTGTCCGGTTCGTGCGGTGATCAGGCTGGCTGGAGGAGATTTGAATGCACTGTCGGCAATTGCCGGAATTGTTGTTGGTGCGCTAATCGGAATCTATTTCCTAAGACGTGGCTTCAACCTGGGTAGAGCAAATTCCACCTATAAAACAGCCGGATATTTAATGCCATTGCTTATGGTGGTTTTACTGCTGTTTGCCATATTCCAACCCCAGTTCATTTTCAACAGCGTAAAAGGCCCTGGTTCCATGCATGCTCCTTTAGTCATTGCTCTGGTGGTAGGATTGATTATAGGGATGCTGGCCCAGAAAACCAGGATGTGCTTTGTAGGGGGCTGGCGCGATCTGTTCCTGGTCAAGGACTCATATCTGTTCAGCGGCATTGCAGCTTTCTTTGTGGGCGCACTTGTAGTTAATTTCCTAACCGGTGCAGTAAATATCGGTTTTGAAGGCCAGCCGGTAGCCCATACCAATCAATTATGGAGTTTTATGGGCATGGTTCTATGCGGACTTGGCTGTACCTTGCTGGGTGGCTGCCCGCTGCGCCAGACTATTCTGGCGGCCGAAGGGGATACCGATGCCAGTGTTACCATACTGGGAATCGTAGCCGGAGCCGCAGTAAGCCATAATTTTTTACTGGCTTCCAGTGGGACCGGAACGGGAGTCTTTGGTCCTACCGCAGTTGTTACCGGTCTTGTATTTCTCTGCTGTATCGGCTTTTTTATGAGCGAAACGGCTTGATTAGAATGAAAATGTCCTGCTGCATGGAGGGAGGTTCAACAAGTTGTTTTGGGGCAAGGAAAAAACAAAAAGAAGTAGTGGATCAGATAAGAGCAAAAAGCATAAAGGAAAAGGGCTGGTTTTATTTGATAGCGTGGAAGAGGCCATAAGGGCAGAAAGGTTGGTAGCAAAGGCCGGGTACGCATGCAGTCTGGTCGCTCCCCCGCCGCAACTGCGCAAGGGCTGTGATGTGGCTGTAGAAATAGATTTGGTTGAACAACCGGCAATCGAGAGAGTGCTTGAGCAGGCTTCTTATGTTGAAGTGACACCCCTTTCAGGCAGCGGCAAATTGCTGGACATAATCCAGATTTTTAGATATGGCAATTACACTATGGTAAGAGCGGGAAATATGAAACTCACTTTTGAAGAGCCAAGCGGTATTATAGTAAATACTTCGGGAGGTGGCTGCCCGGATATTCCCTACCTCCATATTGAATTAATGGGAAAACGTCTGGATGAAATCCCCCGGCCTAAAGATATCGGTCATACCCTCTGCGCGCTTATGCTGGATCGAGCTGTTGAAGGTGCTCGTGATATCTGGATGAATGGAGGCGAAAAATAATGCTCCTGATTGCAGGTATAATTCCCCGCGCTGACCTGCCGCTGCTTGAAGGCAGAGTCGAAAGAAAAGGTCAGTTTTTAAACGTGCAGCTGCATGAGATTCCCAGCGGACAGGGAACAGCCGCCATGATAAGTGCAGCCCTGGCCCTGACCGAATATTTAGAGATTGACCCACCCCGGGTGATACTGGCGGGAGATACTGGCAGAGGTGAAGGCAGTCGTAAAATTTATGAATATCTGGTCGATAAGGTGGCAGAATTGTCCCCGTCGGTGCTGGCCCTCCACTACTGGATGCCGAATCTGGAATTAATGCATCAGCTTTATGAGAAATTGCAACTGCTTGATCCGGCACCGGTATTGATTGCTGATGCTGCGTCCATGTATGCAGCTAAAGCAGCAGGATTGGCGGCCGGATTTGATGTTTTCACTCCGGATTTATCGGAAATTGCGTTTCTGGCCGATCCAGAAGCCGTTCATCCGGCCTATATCGATAAACACCTGTTTCAATCATGTGATAGATCGACTGTACCCGACATTATAAATATGGCCTATAAAAATAATGGCGCGGCCAGGTATCTGCTGGTGAAAGGAAAATCCGACTTTATAGCAGATAAAAATGGGGTGCTGGCAGTTGTTGACGAACCTGATGTACCGGAGCTCGAATGTATTGGCGGCACTGGCGATACTATAACCGGTATGTGCGCTGCCCTTATTGCTAAAGGACTGGATATTAAGCAGGCACTGATATTAAGTGCCAGGGCCAATCGGCTTGCAGGTATGGTAGCTACTGCTACACCGGCCAGCCGAATAGAAGAAGTCATAGCCCGGATTCCGGAAGTATTCCAGAATCACCTGGATATTTAAACCATCGTAATATAAAAGGAGGTAATAAGCATGTCACTGGAAATCGATGTTCGAGGACTTTCTTGTCCTATTCCGGTAGTCAAGACCAAGCAAGCCATGGAAAAAAGCCCGGCGGATACTATCGTCGTATTACTGGAAACGGAAGTATCCAAAGAAAATGTAATGAGGCTTGCTGAGAATCAGGGTTACCGCAGCAAGGTCGAGCAGGCAGGTAATGAGTACAAGCTAATCCTGGAACCAGGTTCAAAATAGGAGCGTCAGGGGTGTCAAGGGGACGGTCCTTTTGACACCCCTAATTTTTTTTCGATTTCCCGAAGCAGAGCCGTAGCCCCCTGTTTGCTCAGGTGGGCTTCATCACTGTAGTTGCGGTAGTCATTTGAAAAATTAAGGTATTCTTCACTGTTAAAATCCCAGACAACATCTCCAGCTGAGAAGATGGTGTTCATCTTGGCCTGGTAATCCAGGTAGTGATCTTTGCGCAACAGGTAAAGTTCTTGCGGTCGGGGGAAATAGAAGGCATAGACTTTAAGCTTGTTCTTATGAGCCAGGTCAACGATCGACCGGATATCCTCAAAAGCCTCGGGATTAATTTCAATCTTTTGTTTGCTGGATGCTTTTTGAGCAGCATCCTTGATATAGGGTCGGGCATCTTTATTAGGTTTTTCGAGGGTGAAATCAAAACAGCCGTATGAATTAAAATAGTCAGGTGTAAAACCAGCCTTGACCATGAACTGGTTATAGTACAGCCTGATGGTATCCACCGAACCCAAAGAACCCCGGTATTCACGGGGGTCGATGTGGGAGGTTTTTTTGCCGGAGTCTTTGGTGAAATAAGGGTCCAGGCAGAGGATTAAGAACTTAACTTCGCTGTCCTGCTGCCGGAGGGCATTCTCCACGAGCAGGCGCAGCTCGGTGGCATTGCCTCCATAAATAGATGCGTTATATATCTTGTAATCCTTGATCAATTCCGGGTTAAGGTTGTCGGTTAAAGAAGGCCCCACAATAATGCCCTCAAAGTTTTCCGGGATGTAGCGGTAGGAAAACAGGTATTTGGGCAGGCGCTCCTGCTGGCCGTAGATTTTCAAAGGCTTGGCTTTATACCCGAACAGACCGTAATCGTTGCGGCAGTAGTTGAACAGGGCAAAACTAAGCAAAATAATGGCCGATAACGATAGCGAAAGGTAAAAAAAGCGTTTAGAAGTCATTATAGATAAACCCCTTTGGTGTAATTGAATTCATATAAAGCATGGAGACTGCGATCAAAAACAGCAAGACCAGCAGCTTGTCCCGGCTGGGGACAAAATTATGGCTGTAATAGTTGGTGTTGCGGGGCCAGGTGATAAATACAACTGCCACCAGCACAATTAATATGATCAGTGCCTGATCGCCAGCCAGGATGGCGGCATAGGCTTTAAAACCCAGCAATTCGGTGCGGCCAAACATGGCAGCCAGAACATTTACGGCGTCCTTCCATTCTTCAGCCCGGAAAAACACCCAGGCAATATTCACAAAATTGAAAGTGATAAACCAGGCCAGAAAAGTCGGGAGTTTAAAACTCATTTTGTTCCATAAACGGTAAAAAACCAGAGCCAGGCCGTGCAGGAACCCCCAGAAAATAAAAGTCCAGCCAGCACCGTGCCACATCCCGCTGATCAGGAAAGTTATCATGGTGTTTGCCAAAGCCCGGGCTTCACCCCGACGGTTGCCGCCCAGCGGTATGTATATGTAATCGGTCAGAAAGCGGGTCAGACTAATGTGCCATTTTTTCCAAAAATCGCGGACATTCTTGGCCTGGTAGGGTGAATCGAAATTAAAAGGCAGGGAAATGTTGAACATCCAGGCGACCCCCAGCGCCATATCGGTGTAGCCGCTGAAATCGAAGTAGATCTGCAGGGTATAGGCCAGCGAGGCCGTCCATCCCTCCAAACAGCTTAGCGTTGCGGCCTGATCGAAGCCGCTGCCGGCAAACAAGGCCAGGGTGTCAGCTATCACCAGCTTTTTAAACAGACCAATAAAGAACAGGTACAGTCCACGGGAAAGATTGTCATAATCC